>JBOFZK010000029.1:0-3236 GCA_051655145.1 Metamycoplasmataceae bacterium | reverse complement strand
CCTATAGAATCAAGGTCAGCATCTTTATGTCCATAAATAATAACATTTTCAATATTTTTAGAATTAATTTTATTATGAAAGTTTTGTGCAACTGTTCTAATCAATGTTCTACTTCTATTAATTGATAATTCAGATTTAGATCCAAAGAATAAACTTTTTCCATTTTTATCTAAAATAGTAATTTGGTTTCCCCCTCTATTTTGAGATTGTTGTAAAGCCTCTTTTGAAATTTCTGATAAAGCTGAAAAATCATTAATTCCTCTACCAAAACCTACGGAAAAGGAAATATTAATATTATCAACTTTATAATTTATATTTGAAAATAATGAAAAATTATCATCAGACATTGCTTTTAATTCTTTTTCATTTGTTATAATAAAAAATTTACTTGTAGAATATTGTTTAAAATAAAAATTATGTTTTTGCGAAACTTTTTCTAAAGTATGAACAACTGATGAAGTAATTGCGAATAATTCTTCTTCTGTAAGAGATGATTGATATTTTTGGAAGTTATCAATATCAATTTCTCCTATAACTAGTTTTTCATTTCTATATTTTGAAAATATTAATTGTTCTACAGTTACATCTTTAACAATAATAAACATTTTTTTAGCTACATAATTAAGCTCATAGTAAATATTATCTTTAACAACGATTGTTTCGTAATTTTCTGATAAATTTATTATTTTAAATGAAGGGAAAATAGCTCCAATTTTTTTATTTAAAACTCTTGTTCCAAATCTTTCTTTTACAAAATCTGAAAATCAAAGAATATCTTCATCTGAAGAAATAATAATTACTCCAAAACCTAAACTCGCTATTAAATTTTTATCAAAATTATTTATTGTATTTGAAATAATAGATGTTTGATTTTTATATAAATATAAACTTAAATAAAAAAAACAAATAATTGAAAATAAATCTAATATAAATAAAATAAAAGTTATTTCTTTATAACCAAAAATATTATCTCTAAAGAAAAATAAAAGAATAAGCAAAAGAGAAAACAAAAAAAAGCTTGAAATGGAGATATATCATAAATATTTATTAGTTTTTTTAGACATTTATAAAATTATATAATAAATAAATAAACTTTATGATATTTATAAATATTATAAAAAAGCAAATAAAATGTCTTTTTTTACCTTTTTAGTTAGTTTTTTTACATATATAAAATATATATGCCAAATAAAATAAAAAAATATTTCAAAAGTTTCTTCTTATTAATATCAATACCAACTTTTTTGTTTATGCAAACATCTTGTATTTATATTGAATCTAATCAAAATATATTTGTTAAAAAAGTTTATGATGGAGATACTTTTTATGATAAACAAAATAATTCATATCGAGTAATCGGAATAAATACACCAGAAATAATAGAAAATGATCAAAATTTTTTTAGAAAAAAATATGCTTATGAAGCTAAAAGACTTTTAAGTAATGTAATTTTAGAAAAAGAAATAAAAACCATTTATTGAAAAAAAGATTATTATAAAAGAAATTTAGTTGAAATTTATATTAAAAATACAAATATAGCAGCTTATATTTTAAAAAATGGTTTAGCAAGAATTGAATATATTTCAGATAATAAAAATGATTATTATTACTATCCTAATTCAAATTATTTAAAAGAAATTGAAAAAGAACAAAATTATGCCAAAATAAACAAAATTGGAATTTGAAAAGAAAATAAAGAAAAAATAATATTTTCACGAGATTAATAGATTAAGCATTATATTGTTGTTTTAATTTTTAAAATTAAAATAGAAAATTTGTTATTATTTATTTAACCAAAAAGGTATTTATTATGACTTTAGAAGAAGCAAAAGAATATAGAAATAATTTTAGTTATACTGAAGATTTATTTGACTCTTGATTAAAAATAGAAATAAAAACTTATTTTAGTGATGCACACAGTTGATTTATTGATGATGCTTTTGAGGCAATAAATGATTTTTTTGATGACCATTTCTTTTTTAAGATTTTATTAATTATCCCTACTTATTTGATTGTTTCATTAATTTATATTTTATCAATGGGTTTAGTTGTACCAATGATATCATTTATTTCATATTGTATAAAGAAAAAAAGATGAAGAAAATTCGTTTATTCAGCCGATGAATTATGTGAAGATCAACAAAAGTTAAAAGTTTTTTTATCACAAGAAAAAATAAAAATTAGAAAAAAATATATATATTGAGAAGATATTTATGAATATTTTTTAGAAAAAGATGTAGAAGAAGACTATGATGAAGTAGAAGAAAATTATAATAATGAAGGGGAAAGTAATAACGATAAAAAAGAGAATAAAAAGGTTTTTAAAAAATCATTTAAAGATAGAAAAGATATTATTACACCTAAGAAAATAGAAATATTTAAAAATAATTTTGGAAATGCAATAATAGGTCAACCAAAAGTTGTTCAAAAAATTAATGAACTTTTAATTAGTGAAATGTATAATGTTTCTAAAAACAATAAAAGACCAATAGGGGTTTTGTTTTTTGCAGGACCAACTGGGGTAGGAAAAACAGAGACAGTAAAAGAATTATCTAAATATATCTATGAAAATGAAAATTTTCATAGATTTGATATGTCTGAATATAAACAAGAAACAGCAATAAATAAATTTATTGGAGCAGATAAGGGTTTTGTTGGATTCGAAGAAGGCGGAACATTAATTAATGCAATGAAAAAAAATCCTGCATCAATAATTTTATTTGATGAAATAGAAAAAGCTAATTATCAAGTTTTTGATATGTTTTTACAAATATTAGATGAAGGAGTATTAACTTCTAATAAAGGTAAAAAAATCAGTTTCGATAAAACAATTATAATTTTTACTTCTAAGTTAGGACGTGATGATGAAAACTTTAATGATGATGTTTATGAAAGTTTTGAAAAAAGTGTTAAAAATTCTATATCAGAATTTTTTAATGATGAACTAAAAAGGCCTGAAATTTTAGGAAGAATTGGAAAAGAGAATATTGTAGTTTTTAATAAGATTTCAAAATATGAAGATTTATCAAAAATTCTAAGTAATTTTTTTAAGGTTTTTTTAGATGAATATAAAGAGCATAAAATTTCCTTTACTTTTGATGAAAAAGAAGTTTTTGATCAAATTTTATCAAGAGTTGATATTTCTAAAGGGGCAAGAGATATAAGAAATGAATTTGAACAGTTTAAAAAACAATTATATAATTCTCTTTATGAACAAACATTATCGCTAACTACTA
>JBOFZK010000028.1:0-3630 GCA_051655145.1 Metamycoplasmataceae bacterium | reverse complement strand
GATCTAATAAAATATTTTAAAAAAGAAGAATTTAAAATATTTATATTGTTAGTTTAATAAATTAACTTTATTTTTCAGTAAAATACAAAAACATTATTTTTAACATATCGTTATTTAGTATATTTTAGAAGTTAAAAAGTAAACATTAGAGGAGAATAAAATGAAAATATATAAAAAATGATTACCAATAGGTTTATTATCTGCGAGTTTAATACCACTATCAGTAGTTTCCTGTAATACTAATAATACTCAAAAAGAATTAACTTATTTTGAATCTGAAAGTTTTAGAATAAGTTCAGAAGGAGAAATCATGGGATTTACTAATACCGATCTTCTTCCTGCTGGAACAATCAATATTAAAGAAGTTTATGAAGGAGTAACTATTACTAGTATTGCTGACTATGCTTTTAAAGGTCAAAAAAATATTACTGAAGTTATTCTACCATCAACATTAGTAAGTATTGGATCAAATGCTTTTTTTGATATAGGTTCTCCTGTTAAATTAGAAGGACAAAATAATTTTGATCCAATTGTATGAGATTTTTCTCATTTAGAAAATTTAGAAGAAATTGGTGATAATGCTTTTGGGAAAACAATACCTACTACTCCTAATCTAATCCCTAATAAAGAATGATTTGTCGAACTTAATTTAGGAAAATTATCTAAATTAGAAAGAATTGGAATAAATAGTTTTTCTAATAGAAATATATATAAAGTTGATTTTCCTTTTTTATCTAATATTAAGATTATTGAAAAAGGAGCTTTTGAAAACAATAAAATAATGTCTATTAAAATACCTAATTCAGTAATATCAATTGGACAAAGTGCTTTTAAAAATAATCAACTTACTAAAATAGATATTCCAAATTCAGTAAAATTTATTGGATATAGTGCTTTTAGTTTTAATAAACTTACCTCACTTATTATTCCAGATTCAGTAACATCTATTGAAAATAATACATTTTCAGACAATCAACTTACTTCTATTTTAATTCCAGATTCAGTAACATATATTGGTAGCAGCTCTTTTTACAACAACAAGATTACATCGCTTGTAATTCCAAATTCTATAAAAAGTATTGGATATAGTGCTTTTGAAAACAATCTTATAGGTTCGATTACAATCCCAAATTCAGTAATAATTATTGGAAATAACGCTTTTATCAATAATAAACTTACTTCATTAAATATCCCAAATTCAGTAAAATATATAGGATATTCTGCTTTTAAAAACAATCTTCTTACTTCAATTATAATCCCTAATTCATTAACTTCTATGGAAGATTCAGTTTTTGCAAATAATAAACTTACCTCACTTACTATTCCAGATTCAGTAACATATATAGGATATAGTACCTTTGAAAATAATCAAATTACCTCACTTACTATTCCGAATTCAGTAAAATCCATAGTATATCGGTCTTTTGCAAATAATAAACTTACCTCACTTACTATTCCAGATTCAGTAACATATATTGGAAGCTATGTTTTTTCAAACAATCTTCTTACTTCAATTACAATCCCCAACTCATTAACTTCTATAGAAACTTCTGCTTTCTGAAATAATAGACTTACTTCTCTTACTATTCCGAATTCAGTAACAAGTATAGGTTTTTTAGCTTTCCAAGCTAATAGACTTACTTCTCTTACTATCCCAAATTCAGTAACTCATATTGGATGAGATGCTTTTTCAGTCAACATGCTAACTTCTCTTGTTATACCAAATTCAGTAACAACCATTGAAAAAGACGCTTTTAAAAATAATAGACTTACTTCAATTAATATCCCAGATTCAGTAACAAATATAGGGGATAATGCCTTTAAATATAATAATTTTACAAATAATGCAAATATTATTTTACCTGCTAAATTTAATACATTAAGTGAGCGCCGAAGAATAGGAATAAATTTACCTTTAAAAGAAAATAAAATAACTCATAAACCAAAAATAGAAGCAACATTAATAAAACCAAGGAGAAAAAATGAAAAGAACTAAAAAAATATTATTAGTTGGGATATTGCCAATATGTATTTCACCTCTTTCTGTTATTTCATGCATCATAAGGGAAGCTCCTTATTTTGAATCGGAAGGTATTAAAATAAGTTCAAACGGAGAAATCATGGGATTTGTTTTTGGTATTAGTGATAAGCCAAGAAAACTTGATATTAAAAAAACATATAATAAAACTACAATTAAAACAATTGCTAGTAGTGCTTTTACAAGTGATAATTTAAGTTCAATTACAATTCCGGATTCTATAACAACTATTGGGGATAATGCTTTTCGATATAATAAACTTACTTCAATTGATATTCCTAATTTAGTAACAACCATTGGAGAAAGTGCTTTTAAATCTAATAATTTAACCTCAATTATATTTTCAAATTCCTTAATATCTATTGAAAATGAAGTTTTTTCAAACAATCTTCTTACTTCAATTATTATTCCTGACTCAGTAACCTCTATTGGAAATAATGCTTTTTTATCTAATAAACTTACTTCAATTACTATTCCAAATTCAGTAAAAACTATTGGTTTTAGTGCTTTTGATGATAATAATTTAACTTCAATTACTATTCCAAATTCAGTAAAAAATATAGGATATTCTGCTTTTGAAAACAATCTTCTTACTTCAATTACAATCTCCAACTCATTAACATCTATTGAATATTCCACTTTTAGAAATAATCAACTTACTTCAATTACTATTCCAAATTCAGTAACAACCATTGGAGAAAGCGCTTTTGAAGATAATCTTCTTACTTCTCTTATTATCCCAGATTCAGTAACAACTATTAAAAATAGTGCTTTTGAAAGAAATAAACTTACCTCACTTACTATTCCAAATTCAGTAACAAATATTGGAGAAGATGCTTTTTCAATTAATCTTCTTACTTCGATTACTATCCCAGATTCAGTAAGAACTATTGAGAAAAATGCTTTTTCATCTAATCGACTTACTTCAATTATTATTCCAAACTTAGTAACAACTATTAAGAATGGTACTTTTTCATATAATAAACTTACTTCAATTACTATCCCAAACTCTATAATATCTATAGGAAATGATGAAGAATTTTTTTTCGATTCAGGAGCTTTCCAAAATAATTTTCTTACTTCGATTACTATCCCAG
This sequence comes from Metamycoplasmataceae bacterium, assembly GCA_051655145.1. Classification (GTDB taxonomy): domain Bacteria; phylum Bacillota_I; class Bacilli_A; order Mycoplasmatales; family Metamycoplasmataceae; genus UBA710. The sequence goes on along the minus strand of JBOFZK010000028.1, from coordinate 495 downwards.
ATTCAGTAAAAAATATTGGCCCAAAAGCTTTTTTTAATAATATTCTTACCTCACTTACTATCCCAGATTCAGTAATAACTATAGGAGATGGTGCTTTTGCTAATAATAAATTTACTGATAATACAAAAATAATCCTGCCTGCTAAATTTAATACACCTGAAGAGCGATTAAGAATAGGAATAACTTTACCTCTAAAAGAAAATAAATTAAACTATAATCCAAACTTAGAAGCACCATTAGAAACAATAAGAAGAAAAAAAGAAAATAATCAAAAATAATTATTAATTTTAAGACATAATAATTTAACTCTTGATTCTTACTTTAGTAAATTTATTTCATTACTATATGATTTTAATGGACCACTATCTTTAAAAAAAACACTTATTTATTAAATAATTTTATTAGATTAATTAATTATAAATACTTTAGAATTGTTTTTAATTTTTAATTTATCTTAAAATATGATATAATAACAAACAATTATTTAATAATTTG
>JBOFZK010000027.1:0-1188 GCA_051655145.1 Metamycoplasmataceae bacterium | reverse complement strand
TAGAAGCCTGAGACTTGCGGAATCGCATTTTAAGCTGATAAGAAACTCATTCTTGACAGCACATAGAAGGATTTGCCCAATATGTGCTGACGTTTTGTTTTTGATTAAATATGACTCTAACCCATTTTCATTCACTTTTTGCAGTTTTCAACAGATTTTATGAAATTATCTTTATGAATATGATAATTAATATTGTGAAAGTATAGTGCCAAATATAGTGAAACTCCTGCAGGTTGTCTCTGTATATTTTTGTTAGGTTTATTGTTGTTGTTTTGTCTTTTTGAAAGCTGTTTTTTTTTTTTTTTTTTTTTTTTTTGGTCCTTGACTGATGTTTGTTCATTTCATTTGCTTCCATTTGCCAAATACGTGCTGTTGTTTTGTTTTTGATTAATTATGACATCGAACCCGTTTTCATTCACTTTTCTGCAGTTTTCAACAGTTTTTATTTAATTTTGACTATGAAAATTCATATTTTTACAATAATAATACTTACATGAGAAATATCATTTTTTGGTCAGAAAATGTTTTTTTATATCATATCGCTTCATAAACATGTGAAATTGTCATGGGCAAGTGCATTCTGTTTGTCCAAATACGCTTGGTTCGTAAAACCGCTTTCACTTTGTCCTAGAAGCCTGAGACTTGCGGAATCGCATTTTCAGCTGATGAGAAACTCATTCTTGACAGCACATAGAAGGATTTGCCCAATATGTGCTGTCGTTTTGTTTTTGATTAAATATGACTCTAACCCATTTTCATTCACTTTTTGCAGTTTTCAAGTTTTTATGAAATTATCTTTATGAATATGAAAATTAATATTGTGAAAGTATAGTGCCAAATATAGTGAAACTCCTGCAGGTTGTCTCTGTATATTTTGGTTAGGTTTTTTGTTGTTGTTTTGTCTTTTTGAAAGCTGTTTTTTTTTTTTTTTTTTTGGTCCTTGTCTGATGTTTGTTCATTTCATTTGCTTCCATTTGCCAAATATGTTTAGTTTTTGATTAATTTTGACTTTCTAACCCATCTAACCCATTTTTCATTCACTTTACGCACTTTTCAACAGGTTTTTTTTAATTATGACTATGAAAATGCATATTTTTAAAATAACTATAATATTTATATAAAAAATAGCATATTTTAGTCAGAAAATGTTTGTTCTATCATATCTCATCGTAAACAGGTAAAATTATA
>JBOFZK010000026.1:0-1013 GCA_051655145.1 Metamycoplasmataceae bacterium | reverse complement strand
ATTTAATAATGAAGTTAGTGAAATAACTCAAAAGTAAAAGTGTTGTCCTTTTCATTGCAGGTAATTATTAAATACCTAACTTTCAAATAAACACCACAATTAAACTCTTCCCAATTGGTTAAAGGTGTTACCTCAATTTCAGTATATCTCTTATGCATCTCTAATGGATTAATCCGCTAGTAGACTTGATGTTTTTGAGTTTCAATTATATAAATACAATCTTTAAAAGATTTATGATATAGATAACTAAAACATCTGATTAACATTGATCAGAACCAAGAGTTAGTGCAGCGTCAGTGTGGCTCCTCTCTCTGCACCGGAAATAAGATTTGTTTTGAGGCTAACGTTAGCGCCATGGATTCTTTATGTCCAGCTTCAAGAATTTTTCTAAAAAAGGAGAAAAAACCTGACAATCCCTGTATCCATGGAGTGAATGAATGAAGGATGTAATAAAATAAAACATTTGCTACAGTTAATATTAAATTTTTTTAAATTTAAATTACTCAAATGTGGTCTAATAAATGTAAATTAATAAAAAAACATTTTAATTTCATTTATGCCAATTTACCTGATTACTCAAAGTGATCAATATAATTGTATTTATTCTAGAAAAAATTTTATAATCTAACCAAGCATGTATTTTTTTTTTTAAGTTTTTAAAAGGTAAACTGTTTATTTTGATGATAAACGTTATTAACAATAAACATAAGCGTAAAAAAAAAAAACAAGCAATCTTATGTTTTACATTTCTTCCCTCTAACCGTACCGAAATTTAACCGAAATGTGACTTAAAAAACAAGGTTCGTACCGAATTGTGCATTTTGTGTACTGTTAGACATCAGTATATATACATAAACACACACGCCCTGTCTAACTGCCAGATGAAGTGTCACAGTTTACAATAATAATTTAAGCATCCACAAAAGACTAAACTAAGTGTAAAAGTTCTTCATACTAGCATAATGAATGCAACCAATAATGTCTTAGACTCGCACTCCAAAGTCTTTCATTAT
>JBOFZK010000025.1:0-1751 GCA_051655145.1 Metamycoplasmataceae bacterium | reverse complement strand
CTTTAGTATTTTCATAAATATTTTTAAATTCAAAGTAATTTTCAAAAAGAGTAATTAATTGCTTACCACCTAATAAAAATAGTTCTACAAGTTTTAAATTATATGTAATTTTTATTTTTATATTTTTTAGGTGTTTAGCTAAATTAATTGAATTAAATTCTTCTTCTAATTTATATTTTTTAACGAATTTTTTATATTTAAGGTATTCATCAAAAAAGTCATCAATTTTAGTTATATTATATTCAAGCATTAATTCGATTATTGATTCATAAATAGATTTTTTCTCACTACCTTCAACAACTGTAGTTGTAAGTCATTCACCTATTATTTGGTCACCAACTTCATTTTTTAGTTCTTGATATTTAGAAAAATCATAATTAAAGATTGAATCATTATAATCTTCTATTTTTCAATGTTTTTTAATTAATTTTAGTAATTCTTCATATCAATCTGTGTAGTTTTTGAAGAACATTAGTTCATCTTTATCCATTTTTAGTGGTTCAAAAGGAACATTTCTTGTATATTTAGATGGTTCACGGTATCATTGTGTCCCTAATAATGTATTTAAAGAATCAATTTTTTTATAGAATTTCTCTACATTATGATTTTCACAAAGATAAAGTGTAAATTGAGAAAGAGAATTCATTCTTGAAGTTAAAACGTCAAGAGCTGCTTTTTTCTCTGAAGCCATTAAAACATTTTTCCCATTTACTAGTGCATTAGAAATAATATTAGCAATAACTTCTGATTTTCCTGTTCCTGGAGGACCATAAATTAATGTTGATTGTTGTAATGAAGAAGCAACCGCATATTTTTGGAAAATATTTAATGGTCTATTTATTTCTAATAAATTTGATTCTTCAATAACTTTTTTTTCATAAAATTCAATTGATTTGAATTTTGTATCTATTTGATTTTCAAAAGGATCGACATCAAGTTCGATAATTTTTTCTAGATCTTGTTTAAGTGCTGAACCACCTGGTTCGAATATTCCAAGAACGGCTGATTCTTCAATTTGTAATATTGGATAATTGTCTAAAAGAAATTTAGGATCTTCTTTAATAAAATTAATTGCTTCTTTTTCATTTACAGTAATTTTATAACCAACCATTTCCTCAATTTTTTCCATGTTTTCATTAAAAGGAATTGGCTTTAATAACTCTGATGAGTTAGTATCGGTTGGGTGTTCTTTATTTAATATAACCATTAACTTTTCATTAATGATTAATTCGTCATCAATTCTTCTTAAAAATAGTTTTGAACCTTCTTCAACTAATTCAACTTTTTGTAAAATTAATGGAGCCTTAATTGAAAAAGTACTATTTACTTTTCCTTTTAAAAATCTATATGAAATATGAAGAGGTCAAACAGCTGTATCGTTATAGTATTGTTTTGCTATTCTATTTAAACCTATAAAAGTTTTTTTAGATGATTTCATTTCAGAAACAAAATGAGTAAGAGCCTTTTTCTTTGTTAATTCAAATTGTGTTTCTAACCCTGTTTTCATGCTATCTAAAACAATGAAACCACTTTCGTTAATAATGTTTAAAAATTCATCTGCGTTTTTCGCTTTAGAAAGTTCATCTTCAAAAAAAGCAACTCCAGATGCTGTTGAAATTTCAATTTGAGAAACTTCCTTATTTATAAAATTTATAAATAAATCTTTTTTTACATATTTTAGAATATCAATATGTCTTGGTGTTAAACTTGTCTTAACACAATAATCTATCGGATTAATTGTTACTAAATTT
>JBOFZK010000024.1:0-39720 GCA_051655145.1 Metamycoplasmataceae bacterium | reverse complement strand
TATTTTGAATAATATTTATATATTATAAATGATTTTTATATTTATTGAATATTAATAAAATAAAAAATGAAGGAACAATATTAAATTTTTCAGTTATTAAATTAACTTTTTATTTAAGTTTTAAAAACAAATTAATAAGCTACTTTTATAAATATTTTTCCTTTTTTATTTGTTATAACTTTAAGGATCATTATAGTATTTAATATCTAAATAAGTTATAATATTATTAAAAAAAAGGAAATTATGACACCGCATATAAATAGTAAAAAAGAAGACATAGCAAAAACAGTTTTAATGCCAGGAGATCCGCTAAGAGCAAAGTATATTGCTGAAACATATTTAAAAGATGTTAAATTAGTAAATTCAGTAAGAAATATGTTTATGTATACAGGAACATATAAAGGAAAACCAGTTACTATAGCTGGAAGTGGAATGGGATGTCCATCAATAGGAATTTATTCATATGAATTATTTAAATTTTATGATGTTGAAAATATTATAAGAATTGGTTCAGCTGGTTCTTATGTAAAAGAATTAAAATTATTTGATTTAGTTCTAGCTACAGGAGCTTATTCTGATGATTCATCATTTTCAGAATTAGTTTTAGGAGAAAAAAAATCAGTTTATTCTCCAGATGAAGAATTAAATAAAAGAATAGATGATTCTGCTAAAAAATTAAATATTAATTTATATAAAGGAATTGTTCACTCTTCAGGAGTATTTTATAGTTCAAGAAAACTAGAAGATACAATTAATGTAACTAAATCAGTTTGTGTAGAAATGGAATCTTATGCACTTTTTATAAATGCTAAAAAACTTAATAAAAAAGCTGCCTGTTTATTAACAATTTCAGATTCATTAGTAACTCATGAAGCAACTAATCCAGAACAAAGAGAAAAATCATTTAAAAATATGATGGAAGTGGCGTTAGGAATTTTATAATAATGAACATACTGGAAATTATTAATAAAAAGAGAGAATCGAAAGTATTAACTGAAGAAGAAATAAAATTTGTTGTAAAAAATTTTACAAATAAAATAATTAAAGATTATCAAATGTCTTCTTTTTTAATGGCTATAACTATCAATGGAATGAATATAGATGAAATTTCATTTCTTACTAAAGCCATGATTGAAAGCGGAAAAATAATTGATTTATCAAGTTTAAATGGAATTAAATTAGATAAACACTCAACTGGAGGAATAGGTGATAAAACTTCTCTTGTTTTAGGACCTATTATTGCTTCTCTTGGTGGAATAGTTGCAAAATTAAGTGGAAGAGGTTTAGGGCATACAGGAGGAACATTAGATAAATTAGAATCAATACCTGGTTTTAAAATTAGTCTTTCTGATGAAGAGTTTATTAAAATTTTAAAAATTAATAATATTTCTATAATCTCTCAAAGCGAATTAATTGTTCCTGCCGATAAAGAAATGTATGCTCTAAGAGATGTTACAGGAACTGTAAATTCTATTCCTTTAATCGCTTCTTCAATAATGTCAAAAAAACTTGCTACTGGAAGTGATTGTATTTTACTTGATATAAAATGTGGTTCTGGTGCCTTTATGAAAAATATTGATGATGCTAGAGAATTAGCGAAAGTTATGATATTAATCGGTAAAAAATTTAATAAAGATGTAAAAGTTGAAATAACCGATATGCAAGAACCATTAGGAATAATGATTGGAAATAAAAATGAAATAATTGAAGTTATTAATTTTTTAGATAATAAATTTCAAGAACCTAAATTTAAAGAATTAATTTATTCTTCAACAGCTACAATGCTTAAGCAAGCTAAAATAATTAATGATACTAAAGAAGCTAAAAAATTAGTTGATGATGTAATTGAAAATAAAAAAGCATTAAATAAATTTTTTGATTTTGTAAAACTACAAGGCGGAGATTTAGATAAATTAAAAAATCCTAATTTTTGAAATCCTAAATTTCAACATAAAATAGTTGCAAAAGAAGATGGATATTTTGATATTTTAGATGCTGCAAGTTTTGGAAATATTTGTCTAAAACTTGGTGGAGGAAGATTAACAAAAGAAGATTTAATTGATTTTGAAGCAGGAATTGAAATGCATTTTAAACAAGGAAATCCTGTTAAAAAAGATGATGTTTTATTTACTCTTTCTTCTTCAAAAATGATTACTAAAGAAATTATTGATGAATCATATAAAATTTTTAAAATTTCTTCTACAAGAAAAGAAAATAAAGTTATCTTAGAATCTTTATCTTAATTATCTTAAAAAATAATCAAGAAGTTTTATTTAAATAAAAAGTTTTAAAGGATAGGAGAGGATATGCAAAAAAACTCAATTATAATTAAGGGTGCAAAAGAAAATAATTTAAAAAATGTTTCTCTTGAAATACCGAAAAATAAATTAATAGTTTTTACTGGATTATCAGGAAGCGGAAAATCATCTTTAGCCTTTAATACAATTTATGAAGAAGGAAGAAGACGTTATATTGATTCTTTATCTTCATATGCAAGACAATTTTTAGGTGGAGTTAAAAAACCAAATGTTGAATCAATAGAAGGTTTATCTCCAGCTATAAGTATTGAGCAAAAAACAACTCATAATAATCCTAGATCAACTGTAGGAACTATTACTGAAATATATGATTACCTTAGAATACTTTATTCTAGAGTAGGAGATCCTTATTGTCCAAAACATAATAAAAAAATTTATTCTCAAACAATAGAAGACATTATAAAAAATGTTTTTAAATTTAAGGAAAATTCTAAACTTATTTTTTTATCTCCCGTTATAAGAGAAGAAAAAGGTAGTCATGAAAAAACTTTAGAAAAATTAAAAAGAGAAGGATTTGTTAGATTAAAAATTAATAATGAAATAGTTTCTTTAGATAATGAAATTCTTTTAGAAAGAACCAAAAAACACTCCATAAGTATTGTTGTAGATAGAATTGTTTTAAATGAAGAAAATAAAAATAGAATTTCCGAAGCTATTAGTATTGCTTTGCAATATTCAAATGGTCTTTTAGAAATAGAAAATTTTGAAGATAAAACTATTCATAATTTTTCTCAAAAATATTCATGTTCTGAAAATGATTTTGAAATGATTAAAATTGAACCAAGATTATTTTCATTTAATACTCCATTTGGTATGTGTAATACATGTAAAGGACTTGGGGTAATACTAAAACCTGATTTTAATCTAATAGTAAAAAATCAAAATCTTTCAATTAATCAAGGAGCTATTTCTTTTCCAGGATTTAATATTGATAATTCTGAAAATTTAGAATGAAAAGAATTTGAAGTTTTACTTTCTTTTTCTAAGATAGATAAATCTGTTCCAATAAGTGAACTAAGTGAAGAACAATTAAAAATAATTAAATTTGGTTCAAAAGAAGAAATAGAATTTCAAGTTACTTCTAAAAATGGAAATACTTCTAAAAGAATAAGAAAAATTGAAGGAGTATTAGATAAATTAGAAAGAAAATTTTTAGGAACATCTAGTGAAGAAATTAGAACTATATATAGAAAATATATGTCAGAAATATGTTGTAATTCTTGTAAAGGTTCTAGATTAAATAATTATGCTTTAGCTGTTAGAATTGAAAATTTAAATATATATGAATTTACCAAACTTTCAATCGAAGATGCTCTAGAAAAAACAATGTTAATTTTTGATAATTTTAGTGAAGAAAAAAAAGAAATTTCATTACTTATAATTAATGAAATAAAGCACCGATTAACTTTTTTAGTAAATGTTGGATTAGAATATATAAGTCTTAATCGAACTAGTGAAACTCTTTCTGGAGGAGAATCTCAAAGAATAAGATTAGCTACGCAAATAGGATCTAAATTAACAGGTGTTTTATATGTTTTAGATGAACCATCAATTGGTCTTCACCAATCTGATAATAAAAAACTTTTAAACTCATTAAGAGAAATGGTTAATATTGGAAATACACTAATAGTTGTAGAACATGATGAAGAAACAATTCTAGAAGCGGATTTTTTAGTGGATATAGGACCTAAAGCAGGAGAACATGGTGGAGAAATAATTGCTGCCGGAACTGTTAAACAAATTATTGATTCTCCTAATTCAATAACCGGACAATATCTTTCAAGAAAAGTAAGTATTCCTATTCCCTCTAAAAAAAGAATTGGAAATGGTAAGTTTATTGAAGTACTAGGCGCTAGTGAAAATAATTTAAAAAATATAAATGTTAAAATTCCTTTAGGGACTTTGGTTTCAGTAACTGGAGTATCAGGAAGTGGAAAATCAACTTTAATAAATGAAATTTTAATAAAAGGGATTGAACAAAAAATAAGTAATCCTCATGTAAAACCTGGATTACATTCAGAAATTAAAGGAATTGAAAATATTGATAAAATAATAAAAATTTCTCAATCTCCTATTGGAAGAACACCAAGATCTAATCCCGCAACATATACAGGTGTTTTTGATGATATAAGAGAAATCTTTTCATTATTAGAATTATCAAGAGCAAGAGGATATGCTAAAGGGCGTTTTTCTTTTAATGTAAAAGGAGGGAGATGTAATAAGTGTTCTGGAGATGGAACAATCAAAATTGAAATGCATTTTCTTCCAGATGTTTATATTAAATGTAATACATGTGATGGTAAAAGATATAATTTTGAAACATTAGAAGTAAAATATAGAGATAAAAATATTGCAGACGTTTTAGATATGAGTATTGATCAAGCATATAACTTCTTCTCAATGCAAGGTAAGATTCAGGAGAAATTGAAAATAATTATTGATGTAGGATTAGGTTATATAAAATTAGGACAAGAAGCAACAACTCTTTCAGGGGGAGAAGCCCAAAGAGTTAAATTAGCTACTCACCTTCAAAAGAAACCGACAGGTAAAACTCTTTTTATTTTAGATGAACCTACAACTGGATTACATTCCTATGATGTTAACAATTTAATTAAAATTTTAAATAGGATAGTTGATAAAGGTGATTCAGTTATTGTAATCGAACATAATCTAGATGTAATTAAAGTTTCAGACTATATAATAGATTTAGGACCAGGAGGAGGAGAAAAAGGTGGTAAAATTATATTTCAAGGGAAAACAAACGAAATAGTTAATATTAAAAACTCCTTAACAGGTATTTTTTTAAAGAATATTTTAAATTAGGTTTTTATATAATAAAATAGAAAGAAGAAAAATGGAAAAAAAAGTGAAAAACAAATCAAGCAAATCTAAAAACAAAGATGATATAAAAATTTTAAATAAAAATATTAATATTAGTTTAAATGAAACATTAAACAATTTATCTTTTGAAGTACAACCAAAAGAAAAAACTGTATCAACGAAAACTAAAAAAGAAAAAATTGAAAAACCAAAAGAAGAAAAAAAAGTTTCTTTAGAAAAAACTCCTTTAGTATCTTCTTCTAAAAATAAAAAAACAAAAGAAGAAAAAATATCAGTAGATAAAGCTGATAAGAAAACAAAAAATAAAGAAACTATTGAAACTGATAAAAAAGTTAATAATAAAACCAAAAATAAAGAAAATATTAAAGCTGATAAAAAATTAGATAAAAAAGAAAATAAGAAATCTAAAGATAATAAAAAAGCTGCTGAAGAAGAAGTAAAAGAAATTGTTTTAGAAAATATTCCTAAAGAATATCAAAATTTTATTTCTATTATTTTAAAGAAAAAGAAAAAATTACCTTTATCTCAAGAAGACATTTTTGAATTACTAGAAAAAAATAAATTAGAAATTGTTGATGATGAAATTGATAAATTTTGAGATTTTTTAATCCAAAATAAAATTTGTGCCAACTCTTTTGATGAAGAAGATTTAGATATTGATTTAGATGATGATGAATTACTTGAATTAGAAATTATTGATGATGATGAAGATTTAGATATTGATGATATCGATTCCTTAGATGAACCTGAAATTAATAAAAAGGAAAATCTTACAAATAATCTTCTTGAAACAAATGATATCGTTAAATGATATATGCGTTGAATAGGTAAATATGGAAAATTACTTACAGCCAAAGAAGAAATTGAACTTGCTAAAAAAATTGAAAGTGGAACTCCTAGACAGCAAAAAAAAGCTCGTGATGAATTAATTAATAGAAATTTAAGATTAGTTATAAATAATGCTAAGAAATTTAAAAATAGAGGTTTATCATTTATTGATTTAATTTCAGAAGGTAATTCAGGAATTATTAAAGCTGTTCAAAAATATGATTATAGAAAAGGATTTAAATTCTCAACTTATGCAACATGATGAATAAGACAAGCAATTACTCGTGCTGTAGCAGATCAAGCAAGAACAATTCGTGTGCCAGTTCATATGGTTGAAACTATAAATAAAATTACTAAAATTAAAGGCGAACTTCAACAAGAATTAGGTGAAACACCTACTGATGAACAAATTGCTGAAAGATATGGTAATGGCTTAACAGTTGAAAAAGTAAGACATATTAAGCAAATAAACATAGATCCTATTTCTCTTGATAAAAGAGTTGGGAAAGAAGAAGATTCAAATTATTCAGATTTTGTAGCTGATGAAACAATAGAATCTCCAATTGAATTTTCATCAAATGAAGAATTAACTAATTTATTCGAAGATTTATTAAATAAAAACTTAGACAATAGTGAAAAAGAAATTATTCAATTAAGATATGGATTAGGTTTTGATAAAAATGGAAATAGAATGAAAGTTCATTCATTAGATGAAATAGGAAAATTAAAAAATATGTCTAAAGATAAAGTTAGACAATGGGAAACTAAAATTATAAGAAAATTAAAAAACCCTTCTAGAACAAGTAAACTTAAAAATTATAAAAAGGAATTGTAAATGAAAAAATTTGATGAAATCGTTTTTTTGTTAGAAAATTTATATCCTTTAAAAAATGCTAATGACTGAGATTACTCTGGAATTCAACACGCATCTAAAATATCCAATAGTAAAGATGAAAAAATTTTAATAGCATTAGACTTTTCTCTTGAAGTTTTAGAATATTCCATAAAACATGATTGTCAAATAATAATTACACACCATCCATTTATTTTTGCCCCAACTAAAGAAGAATTTTTTGAAAAATATCCTACTACAGAAATTCTTTATAATTCCTTAGTTGAAAATAATATTTCTCTTCTATCTATTCATACAAATTTTGATAACGATGAAAAAGCAACTGGATACTATATATCAAAAAAACTTGGCTGAAAAACAAATATTTATAAAAAAGATGGAGCTAATTATATGATTTGTCTTCCAAAAGATGAAAAAATAATTAAAGTAGCCACTAATATAAAGAAAAATTTTCATTTCAAAACGCTTGATACAAATTGTAGTAAAAACCAATGAGTTAAAAAAATACTTATATCCCCTGGTGCTGGAGATATAAAAGAAATAATAAAGATCTATAAAAAAGAAAAATTAGATTTAGTTATAACATCAGATCTTAAATGAAATGAAAAAATTTTATTAAATAACAATAATATTTTTTATTTAGAAGTTCCTCATAGCATTGAAGAAGTTTTTGTAGATGCAATTTATAAAAAACTAAAAAGAGAGAACATTGATAATTCAATAGTTAAATTTTATTCTCATTTTACAGAAAGAAAAATTTAATGAAAATAAAATTAGGTTCTCACGTTTCTTTTAAAAACCCTAAATATTTATTAGGTTCTTTTGAAGAAATGGAATCAGATGGATCTAATACATTAATGATTTATTTAGGAGCTCCACAAAATTCTAAAAGAGTTGGTATTGAAAAATATAATTTATCTGAATTAAAAGAAAAACTAAATAATTCTTTTAATTTTGATGATTTAATAGTTCATGGTCCTTATATTGTAAATCTTGCTAATTTAAAAAATAAAGATTTTAATATTGATTTCATGATAAACGAAATCAATAAAATGAACTATATAGATTGTAAATATCTTGTAATTCATCCAGGTTCTAGATTAGATCTTTCTATAGAACAAGGCCTTAAAAATATTATTTATTCTCTTAAAAAAATTATTGAAAAAACAGAAAAAGTTAATATTTTAATTGAAACAATGGCTGGAAAAGGAACAGAATTATGTTCTAAAATTGAAGAAATAAAGTTTATTTTAGAGGAAGTTAATTCTGATCGTTTAGGAATTTGTTTGGATACTTGTCATTTATGAGACGCAGGATATGATATAAAAACAGATTTAAATGGTTTTATAACAAAGTTAAAAGATGAACAAGTATTATCAAAAGTAAAAGTAATCCATTTGAATGATTCAAAAAATGATTTAGGTTCTTCTAAAGATAGACATGAAAATATAGGAAGAGGCAAAATTGGGCTAGAAGCTCTAAGAAATTTTCTATATTGTAAAGAATTTGAAAATATTCCCTTTATATTAGAAACTCCATATATTAATGAACAATCTCCTTATAAAAACGAAATCAAACTTTTATTAAAAAAATAGTTTTTTTTCAATATTTTTCAGGCTTCCATAGTTAAAAACGGAAGCTTTTTATTTTTTTTTGTAAAAAATAATACTTTTTTTAAAAAAATGGGAAAAAAAATATTATAATTTGGGAGATAGTGGAAAGGAGTGGTAATGTTTCTAGGTAAATATGAAAGAAGTATAGACGACAAAAAAAGAATAATAGTTCCCCCTAAATTAAGGGAGAATCTTGGTAATTCTTTTTATGTAACTATAAATTCTGATAATAACTTAGAAATTAGAACAAAGGAAGAGTTTCAGAAATTTCTTGATAAAATTGAAGAAAATAATTCTCTTGACCCTTTAGTAAAACAATTTAAGCGTTTAATTCTTGGAAATACTCAAGAAGTAATGCTTGACAAAATTGGAAGATTCACATTAGATGAACTTCATGCTAAAACTTCCGCTATCAAAAAAGAAGTAGTGTTTGTAGGGATGGGCTCAACTATAGAAATTTGAGCAAAAGAAAACTATGAACAATACAACGATCAAGTAAACAGTGAAGATTCTCTTGCACAATTAACTAAAAAAATGTTTGATAAAGGTATTAAACTATAATGAAACATATTTCTGTAATGCTAGATGAGGTTATCCAAAATTTAGATATTAAAAATGATGGAATATATGTTGATTTAACTTTAGGAAATGGTGGTCATTCTAAAGAAATTCTTAAAAGGTTAAACGACCAAGGAATGCTTATAGGTTTTGACAAAGATCAAGATGCAATTGAAAGAACAGCTGCAAATCTAAGTGAAATCTCTAATAATTTTAAATTGATAAACAGTGATTTTAAAAATTTAAAATCAGAAATAACAAAATTTAAAATTCATTCCGTAAACGGAATTTTAATAGATTTGGGAGTTTCTTCTCCACAGCTTGATCAACCCAGTCGAGGATTTTCTTATCGTTATGATTCCCATTTAGATATGAGAATGGATATGAATCAAAAACTTGATGCTCATTATATCGTTAATAATTATAGTGTTGAACAGTTAAGGAATATTTTAAACAATAACGCAGAAGTTAAAGAATCAAATATAATCTCGAATGCCATTGTCAAAAATAGACCAATTAATACAACATTAGAATTAGATAGAGTTATCAAAGAGTCACTTCCTGCTTTTATTTTAAGAAAGAAAAACCCTTCCAAAGCGGTTTTTCAAGCAATTAGAATAGAAGTTAATAATGAACTAGAATCTCTTAAAATAGCATTGAAAGATTCTTTAAATTTTTTAAAAAAAGGTAGTAAATTATTAGTAATTACATTTCACTCAATAGAAGATCGAATTGTTAAAAATTTCTTTGGGGACTTAACAAAACCTAAAATTAATTTAAAATTACCAGTTCAAGAAGAATTTGAATGAAAAGTAAAAACAATCAACGTGTCAAAAGAAGAAGCAGAGAAAAATAAAAGATCAAGGTCATCAAAATTAAGAATATTGTCAAAATTAAGGTAAAAAATGAAAAATACTAATTTAAGAAATAATGTTATTCCAATAATATTGTTTGATTATAATAAAATATCTATAAGTATAAGTGAAAAAATAGAGGAAAAAATGTTTCCTTTATTCAAACGTGAAGAATATTTTGAACAAGAAAAGATGGACATTAACAAAATTAAAAAATTTATTAATTTAGCCTTTGAAGATTTCAGACAAAGAACAAAAATAATCATAAAAGAAGTTTTTGTTTTAATCGATCAATTAGATTATTACAATGTTAAACAAGAAATTGTTAGCAATGAATTAATTTATAATATAGAATCTAGATTAGGTGCAGATGTTCTTCAAAACATTCAAAAAAACATTAAAAATGATTGAAGTAAAAAACAGGATATTTCTAATGTAATTTCAGTTTTGCCATTTAAATTTAAATATGAAAATAAAAATAATCAAGTAATGGAAACATCATCATTCCCTTTAAACAAAAAGGCAATTAAATTAACAACATATTTTTCTATTACTACAATTGATGAAACTATATTAAAAAGAATAAATGAAATTTTTTCTAACCTTAATATAAAAATTAAACATTTCCTTACATCATCTCAGTTAGCTCCTTTTAAACTTAGAAAAAATATTAATAATATTAATACAAAAGGAACATTTATTATTGAAATAAATAAAAATTTTTCAGCTATTTATTATATAAGAAACAATATAGTTTTATTTTCTCAAAATATTTCTATTAATTATAAAAAATTAGTAAAGAAAATTTCTAAAAATTTTGAAATTTCAAAAGAACTAAGCGAAAACATTTTAATTTCTCATTTCTCCAAAAAATGGGAAAATAATACCAAAACAATTTTCGTTAATTTTGAAAACAAGATTGAAAGAAAAAAAATAGAGGAAATAATTTCTAATTGAGTTGAATTATTAACATATGAAATTAAAGAAATTATAAATTCTAAAACTCAAAAATCAAAAGAAAATATTAAAGTTTTTATTTTCGACGAAATAAACATAGTAAAAGGGATCAATACTAAAATATCAAACATCTTAGATAAAAATGTTGATATATTGAAAACAGATAATTTACTATTAAATATGTTGAAAACAAATTATCTTGACATATTGGCTGAGAAATTTGAGAACCATAGAACTACACACATTTTTGATAGAAACAAAATCAAAATGATGTCAGCAAAAACAAGAATAAACCAAAGTAAATTAAATAGTAATCAAGATATATACAATTTTGTTAATTAAGGAATAAGGAAAAAATGAAAGAGATGCAAAAAGAATTAAATATAAAAATAATAGGAGTAGGAACTGTTGGATGTTTTTTAGTAAATGACTTGGAAAATCAATTATCAGAAAACAAAAACATTTCTTACTTAAATATTGATTCTAATTCTTTTATTTTAAATAATTCCCAAAATGTAGAAAAAATTTTATTAGATAAAGATAATTTAACTGATCAAAATGCTACATCTACAATCTCTGTATTTAATATTAAAAAAGATATTAAAGATTCTATAAGAGATACTGATCTAATTATTCTAGTAGCTGGGTTAGGAGGAGTTACTGGTACAGCGGTAACACCGCTTATCTCAAGCATAGCTAAAGAAAAAAATAAAATCTTAATCTCAATTAATATTTCACCTTTCTCATACGAGGGAGAGAAAAAAATATTATTAGCAAAAAATGCTTTTAATAAATTAGAAAATAAAGTTTCTGGAATTATAAAAATAGATAATGCTAAATTAACTAAAGAATTTCCTGAATTAACAATTAACGAATTAAAAAAATATTCAAATGAGAAAATTAAAAGTGATATACATACCATTTTATACTTTTTAAAAAATTGTCAAAATGGAGTAGTTGATTTTTCAGATATTTCAGAAATCATCAATTTCGGAAATAAAATATTTGTCAAAAATACTTTTGCAATAGGAGAAGAAAGAATAAACAAAATTCTTACTAATCTTTTAAAAAAGAATTCTCAAAATATTGATTTATCAACAATAAAAAAAATCTTTTTAATTATCGAAACTTCTTCAGATTTTTATCCAAAGGATTTTGAGAAAATAACTGAATATATTAAAAGTAAAACTAATCAGGAAATAGATATAAAAATATCACATATTATTAACCAAAAATTAAGAAAAGAAATTAAATTCTTTTTTATAAGTAGTTATAATGATAAATTTTATATTACAAGTGAAAATATACTTAGTGTTAATGAAAAAGAAGTATTTAAAAACAATAATAATATTCAAAAAGAAAAAACTCAAATAAGAGAATTTATCAATCAAAAAAGAGAAACTAATATTGAAGAATTTCAAATTGACAATGATGATGATGACATTCCCTTTTTTATGAAATAAAAATAATTGATGTTTCGAAAATTATTTTTATTAATAATTAATAATATTATTATTTATCATTCAAACAAAAAAACCTGAGCAATCAGGTTTTTCTTTATCTTTTTTTATTTTTTTAAAATTAATTTTCTTCTAAAATAGATAAATCTATATTATGAAATACTTCTTGCACATCTTCATTATCTTCAAAAACATCTATAGCGTTTAACATTTGTTCTGTATCTTCTTTATTTAATTGAACTAGAGAATCTGAAACGTAGCTAACTTCTGCCGTTTCAAAATCTTCTATTCCTAGTTTCTCAATTTCTTCTTTAGTCGCATTAAATAATGAAGGATCTGTATAAACTAATACCATATTATCGTTTACTTGAATATCTAAAGGATTAAATTCTAAAATTTGTAATGTAAGTTCTTCTTCATTTTTATTAGCTGGAATTTGAAATTCAATTATTCCTTTTCTTATAAAGTTATAAGGAATAGAACCTACCTTACCTACTTCGCCACCTGACTTTTTAAAAAGATATTGAACTTCTGATGATGCTCTATTAAAATTATCAGTTAAACATATTACTAAAAAAGTAATACCTTTTTTAAGAGTTCCTGGATAAATTATTTCTTTAAAATTAGCTGCATCTTTTGAAGAACCAGTACCTTTTAAAATTGCTTTTTCAATATTTCCTTTAGGCATTGATTTTGCTTTTGCTTTTGCTATAATTTGACGAAGAGCAGGATTTGAATTAGGATCTGAACCCCCTTGACCTGCTGCTATTATTATTTCTTTTGAAAATTTAGCAAATATTTTTGAACGAGCTGCATCTTGCGCTCCCTTTCTATGTTTAATGTTAGCTCATTTTGAATGACCAGCCACTTTTATTCCTTTCAAATAAATATTATTTTATGTTTTAATATTATAATATTAAAATATGGAAAATAAAAGCAGTTCATTAAAAGAAAATAATTTTTCAAATAAATTATTTTTAACTTTTTTAGAAAAAAAATTAGGGGACGAAGTATTATTTTCATTATTCTTTAGAGATCTAGATTGTTATTTAAGAGATAAGTTCTTAATAATAGTTACAAAAAACGAAGATACCTTAAGGTATCTTAAAAAAAATTATCGAAATATGATTTTTCAAGCAGCAAAAGACTTATTTCCTTTAATTGAAGATATTATAATTGATCAAAAGGGAAAAGATGATTTTTTTGAAAAAATAAAGGTTAATAAAGTAAAAGAAGAAGGATTAAATAAGAAATTAACTATTGATATTTATATTCAAGGAGAATTTAATCAAGATATTTTTAGAGCGGCTAAAAAAATTTCTAAATCTGATGAAATAATTTATTCTCCTTTTTTTATTTATGGTAAATCTGGGTTTGGAAAAACCCATTTTTTACATGCTATGGGAAATATTTTATATGCAAAAAATAAATCAGTAAAATATATTTCAGCAAACGATTTTACTAATTCATTTTTAACATTAATTAGTGGTAATGATCCAAAACAAACAAATAATTTTATTGAAAATTTTAAACAATTTGATGTTTTATTATTTGATGATATCCAACAATATTCAAATAAAAATGCAACATTAGGTGCTTTATTTAATTTAATAAATTATTTTATTGAAAATAATAAACAGATTTTTATTTGTTCTGATAGAGAACCTGATTTATTAGGTGGTTTTGAAGATAGATTTATAACAAGATTCCAAGGCGGACTTACATTTGAAATTAAGTATCCATCTGAAAAAGATTATTTAAAGATATTAAAAAGTAAATTAATTGAAAAACAATTTGATATTAGTAAATGAGAAAAAGAAACTTTAGATTTTATTGTAAGAAATTATAGCTCTTCAATAAGAAGTCTTGAAGGAGCTATAAATAAAATACTTTTTGAAGTAAGTGAATATAAAAATGATCAAATTTATTCTTTAGAAAGAATTAAGGAAATTTTTAAATCAGTTCCTTTTAATAATGAAAATATAACACCTGATAAAATTTTAAAAACAGTTGCTGCATATTATAATGTATCAGTTTCGTCAATTATATCTAAAACAAGAAGTGCTAAAATAGTTACAGCTCGTGATATGGCAGTTTTTTTATTAAGAGAAAAATTAAATTTAAAACTTCAAGAAATAGGAAAAATATTAGGTGGAAAAGACCACTCTTCTATCTTTTCTTGTTTAAATAGATTTGTAAGTAAAAAAAGCGTTGATCCTTCAATCGATCTTGCTATTAAAAGAATTATTAAAGACCTTAAAAAGAATTATTAATTAAATTTATTTAATTCATTTAAATCAATAATTTTTATTTTTAAATTTTGTGCTTTATTTAATTTAGAACCAGCATTTTCCCCACAAAGAAGAAAGTCTGTATTTTTACTAATACTTGTTGTATAAATAGCTCCCAATTTATTTAATGTTTTTATTATACTTTCTCTTTCTATATTAAATGATCCTGTAATCGCTATTTTTTTATTTAAAAAAGGAGAAGGAATAATTGATTCTTGTTCTTCTTCTACAATGGAAGGATTAATTCCTATTTGAATTAATTTTTCAATTTCTCTTTTATTATCTTTATTCTCTAAAAACTCTTTTAATGATTTTATTGTAAGAGGACCTATATCTTTAATATCAATTAATGAATCAAAATCAAAGCTTAAAATGTTTTCAAATTTTTTAATTTTTTTAGCTATTAAAAAAGAGTTTCTTGTTCCCATTTTTTCTATTCCCAGAGCAAAAATTAATTTTGGAAGATCAATATGAAAACAAGATTCAATTGATTTAATAAGATTGTTAAATGATTTTTCTCCAATCCTTTCTAAAGTAAATATTTCTTCTTTTTTAGAAGGTATTAAAAAAACATCTGAAATATTTTCAATTATTTTTTTATCAAAGAAAATTCTGATTCACTTTTCTCCTAAAAAAGAAATATCAAGAGCATTTCTTGAAACAAAATGAATTATTTGTCTTACTCTTCTTTCACTGCATTTTAAATTAGGACAGTATTGTTCGATTTGTGAACTATTAAAAACAAATTCTGATAAACAAAAAGGACATTCATTAATAATAGGGAAAACATCTGGAGAATTTTTTTTAGTAACTCTTATAACCTTTGGAATTATTTCTCCAGCTTTTTTAATCTCTACTTCATCTCCTATATTTAAATTTAATGATTTTATATATTCATAATTATGAAGAGTTGCAGCTGAAACAAAAGTACCTTTCAAAAGAACTTTTTCAAAACTAGCATTATAAGTTACATTTCCTGTTCTTCCTATTGTTACAAATATATGTTTAATATTTGTTCTAGTAATTTCATCATCGAATTTAAAAGCTATATTATATTTTGGAAATTTAGAAGTATATCCTAATTCATCTTGAAAATTTAAATCATTTAATTTAATTACAAGTCCATCAATTTCATAATCTAATTTATTATCATTTTTAAAGTTAGAAATAAAATTAATTATATCTTTTTCATTATTTGAACAAAAAGAGTTTTTTTGGGTCTTAAAACCTAATTTATTTAAAAACTCTATCGTTTCATTAAAGTTATTAAAATTTAGAGATTTAAAATTTACTATTTCATAAACCAGACAAGAAAGATTTCTTTTTTTAACTATTTCTTTATTAAGTTGTCTTAATGTTCCACTGGCAGCATTTCTTGGATTAGCAAAATTTTCTCCTGAAGCAATAATATCTATAAATGATTGATCGCTTATATAAATTTCTCCTCTTATTTCTATATCATTTAAATTTTTAATTTTAGTTGGAATATCAGAAATAATATTATAAACATTATCAGTTACATCTTCTCCTATATTACCATCGCCTCTTGTCGATGCTTGAATAAGTTTTCCATTTTTATATTTAAGGGAAATACTTAATCCATCAATTTTAGGTTCTATATAAAAAAAAGAATCTTCTTTAGTAATTTTTTTAATATCTGAAATAAATTTTATTATTTCTTCATCAGAATAAGCTTTAGCTAATGAAAGCATCTTTTTATTGTGTTTTATTTTTTTAAATTTATTCGATGAAAAATCACCAATAATATTTGTAGGAGAATTAGGGTCATTAAATTCTGGATATTTTTCTTCAAGTTCTTTTAAAAGTTTAAGAGAAGAATCATAAACCCTATCAGAAACACTTGGATTATTATTAATAAAATATTCCTTATTCCATTGGTTTATTTTTTCTCTTAATTCAATAATTTTCTTTTTGTTCTCATTCATAATTCTAAATTACATTTCAAGGAGGAATAATAGATACAAATCAATATGGAGAAACAATTATATTACTATAAATAAGTGATACAACTACGATAAGAGCAATCATAAAAAATAATACAAATCAATCATATCATCTTGATTTTCATTTTCTATACGAAATAACTTTTCTATATGGATCATAACCTCTTGTTTCCATTGCATTTGAAAGATCATCAGCTTTGGTAAATGCGGATACAAAAAGAGGAATAATTAAAACTGTTGTAGATTTTACTTTTGATCTAATAGAACCATTTTTAAAATCAACTCCTCTTGATGCTTGTGCTTTTAAAATTCTATTTGCTTCATCTAAAATAGTTGGAATAAAACGAAGAGCTATTGTAATTATTGTAATAAAAATATTAACTGGTAATTTAATCAGTTTTAAAGGATAAAAATAAAACTCTAATGCTTTAGTTAATAAAACAGGTGTTGTTGAAAGAGTTAAAATAGTAATAGTTAAAATAATTGAAAATATTCTTAATGTAATATTCGCTGTTTTTAAAACAACGTAAAGGGAAACTACAACGGTATCGCCTAATTGTCACCAGATAATATCACCAGGCTGACCAGGAGTTGTTAAAAAACAATTTAAGATAAATAAGAAAATCCCAATTCAAAGTGGCATCTTCATCATTGAAAAAAGTTTTAATGGTCTTTTTGTTGTAATTATAAAAGCTATTATTAAAGGAACAAGCATTATAAATTGAATTAAGAAAGTATTTGCTAAGAAAAATAAAACAACAAAAGCTATAGCTGCAAATAATTTTATTCTTGCATCTAATTTATGAATTATAGTATTTCCATTAAGGTATCTTCCTAAAGTAATTTTCATTATTCTCCTTTCCTAATTCTATTTATTTCATTAGCTAAATCATCAACTGATTTGATTCTTCCTATTCTCATTCCTTTTTCAATTAATTTTGTTCTAAAATCTAAAACCTTTGGAGGTTCCATTTGATTATTTTTTAAAAAAACTGTATCTTCTAATAAATCAATAGTTTTTCCTGTTTTAATGATTTCTCCATTTTTAAAAAATATTGTTTCATCAGTTCATTTAAGAACGTTATCTAAATCATGAGTAACAATTATAATAGTATGATTTTCTTCATTAAGTTTTTTAAATAAATTTAAAATTTCTTCTACTCCATTAGGATCTAATCCAGCTGTAGGTTCATCAAATATTAAAAAATCAGGATTCATTGCAAGAATCCCAGCTAAAGCAACTCTTCTTTTTTGTCCACCAGATAAAGAAAAAGGAGATTTTTGAAGAAAGTCTTTTGAAAGACCAACCTTTTCAATAACTTCTTCAGCAAGTTTTTTAGATTCTGTTTTAGAAAATCCCATATTAATCGGACCAAACATAATATCTTTTTCAATTGTTTCTTCAAATAATTGATATTCTGCAAATTGAAAAACAACACCAATTTTTTTTCTAATTTCATTAGTTTTTTTAATTTTTCTTGATTTTTTAACAATTATAGTTTTTGAAAAAAGCGTTTTATCTTCTTCTTCTTGTAAAGAAGAAATAAGAGAATTTTTCTTTTTTGATTTCTTTAAGCTTTTTTTAAAAACTTTTTTATTTGATTTATAAATTCATTCATCATAAATATATTTTATTTCTCCAGCATCTGGAGTAGATAAAGCATTTAAATGTTCAATAAAAGTTGTTTTACCAGAACCTGTAGGACCAATAATTGCATAAAAAATACCTTGTTCAAAACTAAAGTTTATTTTACCTAATTTGAAAACTTCCTTGCCAAGTCCATCATCAAAACTATGTTCTAAATCTTGAATAATTATTTTCATAATTTCTCCAATAATTCATTTGGATCATATGTTGGTTCTATTCCATCAATTTTTTCAGATAATTTATAAATAAATGGCGAATCAATTTTTGCTTCTTCAATAATTTTTTTATTATTAAGGATTTCTTTTGGAGAACCAGAAGCTATTAATTTTCCTTTTGAAAAAACTAAACAAAAATCTGCTTGGATCGCTTCATCCATATCATGAGTTATTGAAATAAGGGTTTTAGATTTTGTTTCTTGAATATCTTTAATTATTTTAAGAACTTCTTTTTTTCCTTTGGGATCTAACATTGAAGTAACTTCATCAAAAATTATTATTTTTGGATTAAGAGCTAATATTGAAGCAATTGCTACTCTTTGTTTTTGCCCCCCTGATAATGAACTAGGCTCTCTTCCTAAAAAATCATACATACTAACTTTATCAGCACATTCATAAATTATTTTTTGCATCTCTTCTCTGGGAATTAATTTATTTTCTAAACCAAATGCTATATCATCTTCAACTGTTGAACCAATAAATTGGTTATCAGGATTTTGGAATATTATTCCTATTTTATTTCTTATGTGATTTAAAGAATTTTTTCTTATTTTAATTCCATCTATAAAGATTTCACCTTTAGTTGGTTTATATAGTCCAACAAGCAATTTTGATAGTGTTGATTTACCAGATCCGTTGTGTCCTAAAATAGCTACATATTTATTTTTTGGGATATTAATAGTTACTCCATCTAGAGCATTTGTTGAAGAACCGAAATATTTAAAAACCAGGTCATTAATAATAATCATATTATTAATTATATAAAAATTATATTTTTTTAGTTAATAAACTATTATAATATTAATAATAAAGTATGCATGCTATGGAAGTTATTAGATTAGTCGTTGTCCCAATTATATCTTTAATTACAGGTATTATGGCTGTAATTATTTTGCTTACAACATATTACATTGTTTTTAAGTTAAGAAAGTATCTTAAAAGATATAAATCATATTTAAATTTTACAAGTAAATTAAACAATAATTTTCTTAATAAAAATGTTATTGTTTTAAGAACATATAAAACAATAATGTGAGGACCGTTATTAGAAGAAACTAAAACATTAATAGGGCCTGCGCTAGATAATTATAAAAAAAGTGATATTAAAGATCTTATTTTAGGAACATATAAAGATGAATTTAATTCTGTTAGAAAAACAATTAATAAAAACTATTATTTAGTAAAAAATAATTCTCATTTTCTTCAATTCCAAAGACTTTTTTATGTTTACCAAAATAAGGAAGTAAAATTAGAATATTTTGATGAAAATTATTTATCTTTTTTCAAAATAGAAAAAAACTCAGTTCTTATAGGAGTTATTTCAAAAACAACTTTAGAAGAAATCGATCCAAATTATTTATCTAATTATGATGTTTCAAATATTTTTAAAGAACAATTAATTGATAAAGCAACAATTTATAAAATTTTCTTTTTTAAAAATAAATTTACATTTAAAGAAGTTCAAAATGGTTTTGCTGAATTTGAGGAGAAATTAAATAAAATTAAAACTTTCTATTCTTTAGCTGTTAATCAAAAATATCATACAAAAAATGTTTTCATTTATGATAATTTGAAAGGTTTAGATAAATTACAATCTGTTTTAAAAAAAGAGAATTCTCAATTCAAAGTTGTTGATGGTTTATTATTAGAACAAGTTTATGAAAAAACAAAAATTATTGATAATTCATTTATTAAAGACAAAAGAGAAAGAAAACTAGCTTTTGAAGACCAAGATAAAAAAAATAAAAAAACGGTAGTTTCTAATTCAAATAATAAAGACAAAAATAAATTTTAAAATTTTCTATTTATATTAATATTTTATTTATAAGCTATATGTTTATCAAATTCTTTTCTATCTAAATTAAGAATAATTTCTTCTATTAATTTAATTGTGTTTTCAATATCGTTAATATCACAAGCTCCTAAAGGAGAATGTAGATATCTTTGGGGAATAGAAAGAGTAATTGTTGCTACACCATTAGAAGCATATTGTAAAGCTGCCGCATCAGTTCCTCCTCCTTGAGCTATATATTTATATACTGGAATCTTTTTCTCTTTAGCAAGATCTAAAATTCATGATGTTAATTTTGGATCCATCATTGTACTTGCATCCATATATCTTAAAGCAACACCAGAACCTAATTTTTGAATTCCTTCTTTAGCTTGAAATGTATCATGAGAAGCACATGTATCAATTGCAATAGCTACATCTGGATTAATTATTGATGAAGCAGTTTTGGCTCCTCTTGTTCCAACTTCTTCCTGAACAGATCCTACAATAAATACTTGGTTATTAAGTTTTTTATTTTTTAATTTTTTTAGAAGTTGATCTATAACAACAACCCCGGCTCTATTATCCATTGCTTTTCCAACAGCAATTTTATTATTCATTAAAAATGGTTCACCTGTTAAATAAACTTTATCTCCTATTTGAATACCATTTTTTTCAGCTTCATCTTTTGAATCAAAACCTAAATCAACATATAAATCTTTTAATAAAGGAGCTTGTGTTCTTTTTTCAACTTCTAAGATATGAATTGAAGTATGACCAAATACTCCTTCAAATTGTTTACCTTTACTATTTTCAACGATTGCTTTAGTTCCGATAATTACATTAGGCCAAACTCCTCCAACCATTGCTAAAATTAATTGTCCATTTTTTAATATATCTTGAACTAAAAAACCAACTTCATCCATATGAGCTACAACAGCTATTTTAAGTCCTTTTTCTTTTTTATTTTTTTGTGAAAAAATTATTGAACCTAATCCATCTCTTTCATATATTATGTTGTCATCAATGTTTTCTTTTAGTTTATCAACTACAGCTTCTTCATGTCTTGATATTCCATTTATATTTAAATATTCTTTTAATCTTTTATATAATTCTTTATTCATTTTAACCCCTATTTATATTAATAATAATTTTATCTTAATTTTATTTTAAAATTAAGATATTTAAAAGATAAGAAAAATATTGTTATTTCCCTTTATAATATAAATTAATTATGAATAAAAATGATAGAAATATTTCTCCTTCAATTTTAGATATACCAAGTGAAGAAAAGATTAATTTCGTTAATAAATATTTAAAATTTAATCTTAAATTTATTCATTATGATTTTATGGATAATATTTTCGTTCCTAATAATGGAATTCAAATAGAAGAATTTAAAAACATTATAAAAAATACTCCTAAACATATTTCTAACGCTCATCTTATGGTTGTAAATCCATTTGAATATGCTAATAAGTTAAAAGAATTTGCTACTTGTTTAACAATTCATTATGAAGCAGTAAAAAGAGAAGACGTTATTAATTTTGCTAAAGAATTCTGTATTGATAATTGAGTTGGTTTGGCTATAAGTCCTAAAACAACTTTTGAAGACATAGAAGATATTATTCAATTTTTTGACATTATTTTAATTATGGGTGTTAATCCAGGATTCGGCGGGCAAACATTTATTGAAGATACATATAACAAAGTTAAAACTATAAATGACTATATAATTGAAAAAAAATTACCAGCACTTATTGAAGTAGATGGAGGAGTAAATGAAAAAGTCTCTTCTAAATTATGAAAAAATGGAGCAAATATTTTAGTTTGTGGTTCTCATTTATATAAAAACCCTACATTAGAAACTATTAAAAAATTAGTTGCTTAATTTTATAAAAATAACTTACAGAAATTATTTAAAGAATAATATTTTTCTTTTATTTTTTTAATGCTTAAATCACTTTTAATTTTTCCTCTTTCTATTATAATTAGCCTATCGCAGACTGTTTCTATTTCTTCTAAATCATGTGAAATTAAAATAATATTAATATTATTCATATTACAAAACTGTTTAACAAAAGAGATTAATTTATTTTTGTTATAAAGATCAAGATTAGAAGTAAATTCATCTAAAAAAAGAAATTGAGGTAAATGCAAAATAGATAAAAGTAAGCTAGCTCTTTGCATTTCTCCTCCAGATAATTTATTAATATTTTTTTTATAAAAATCAGATAAAGAAAATAATTTAAGCATATTATCAAGCTCTTCTTTATTAATGTCATTATTATTAGCTGTTATTACAAATTCAACTAAATCTCTTAATCTTATATTTTGAGGAAAATTGTTATTTTGGAATTGGATTCCAATTTTTTCCGTAAATGAATGTTCAAAATCATAATTATATTCAATAGTTCCATTATCAGGTTTAATTAATCCGGTAATCATTTCTACTAATGTAGATTTACCCGAACCATTTCTTCCTATTATTCCAACATTTTCATTATCAAAGAAAGGAAGTAAAATATCATTTAAAATAACTTGCTTAGTTTTTTTATCTATATATGAAATATTTTTAACTAAAATTGAAGCTTTTTCTAAGTTTTCATATGGTGGTAATAAAAAAGGAGAATTATTTTCATTATATTCTTTTTCTATAAAAGCAAAATTAAACATGTCTCTTTTTCCGAATTTCTTTTGCATTATCTATTATTCCATTTCATTTTTTTAATTGAAAAAATTATTAAGAAAAATATTAATATCATCGGTATTAATCAACCTGCATGAACTTCTCATGATTGTAATCCAAGATTAATAAAAGGTTGAGTTGAAGAGAGAAAAATATTAAAAATATTTTCTCCATTAATTGCTAAAATTAAAAAATTATTAATATATCTTAAAGGCGTTATATATGAAAAGAAAGAAATAATTAAAAATTTATCTGAAAATTCTTTTATAAAAATTTGTGAACCAAAAATTATGCTTCAATAAATTATAATTGAAGAAAATATATTCATTTGAATATTATTTTTAGAAATTGCTGATATAAAAATACCAATTGAAATAGTAAAAATTTCTAAATAAAAAATAACAAACATATAACTCAATCAATCTATTTGAGATTTAGGACCAAAAAATAAATCAAATATTTTATACGTTGTTTCTCCTATTAAAATATTTTGCCAACCAAAAAGAGCAAAAAATCAACTAAAATTTCATAATAATTGAGTAATTATTAAAATAAAATAATAAGAAATTACAGAAGTGAAAAAAGTTAAAGAAGAGACCGAAGAAATCTTTATTAATTTTATCAAAGTAGAGTTTTTAAAATAAAGAATTGTGGATGGTAAAACCTGAATCGCTGTTGTTATCAAACCAAAGATAATTATATTTGAAATTATTTCAACAAATAATGTTGTTGCAAAAGAAGTAATTAAAATAATTTGGGTAAAAAATATAATTAATATCAAATCAAAAAAATATAAATAAAATATTATTTCTTTTGAAAAAATAAATTGTTTATTTAATAGCTTTATAAAAGCTAATGCTGGTCAAAAAGATTTTTTTCTTTTACTGAAAAACTCTTTTTTTTCCTTTGAAATATGTTTATTCATCTCATAAAAAGTATACACTTATTAAAAATAAAATTAATATTTGATAGAATTTTAAATATGGAAAATAAATATTTAAAACATAAATTACTTAATTTAATTGTTTTTAATAATAGCGATAGAGCAATTTTTATGAAATTAAATGTTAATGAGGTTTTTGACCCATTAAATTTTTTTGAATTAAGTTCTTTAATAAATTTATTTGAAAAAAAAACAAGTGCTCATATTAAAAAAAACAAATGATCAAATGTTATTTCCTTATTAAACGAAAAAACTAATTCCAAAGATTTCTTAAAAAAGATAAATGAAGAAAAAATTTTTCTTTCTACAATGAGAAAAAATAGAATTTTAAAAGATTTTAAAACTCATAAATCAGATACAATAAATTATTTACAAAAGAAGTATGCAAGTACTAGTGTGCAACTTAAAAATATTGATGGTATAGCTCAATCAAAAGAAAAAGATTCAGGTGAATGATTTTTTTATTTAGGTAGATATTTTTTAAAAGGAGTTATAGGACCAACTAAAGAAGTAATTAATGCTCCTTTATTATTTGTTCCAGTTACATATGATATAGAAAATGAGAAATTAGAATTAAGAGAAGATAATATTGTTATTAATGAAAAAATAATTACTCATTTAATAAAGTCATATAATAAAAAAAGTAAAATTTTTCAAAAGTGAATAGATATAGATAATATTGACGATATTATTTCTTTTTTAAAACAAGAATTTAATTTAGAAACACAAAGACCAAATAAAATTGTTGATTTTTCTAATACAGATGTAGATCTTGTAAAAAAAGAATATCCAAAAACAGTAATAGAAGATTCTTTTATTTTAGGTTTAGTAGTTCCTTCTGGAGGAAGATTAAAACAAGATCTAAATTATATTATTGAAAATAAAATAGATGTTTTCGGCGATAATGTAATAAATTTCAAAAAAGAAATTGATGAAAATATATTATTTGATTCTAATAAACAAAATATTCAAATAACATCTTTAAATCTTTCTCAATTAAAAGCACTTAAATTTTCGCTTGAATCAAATACAGTAATTCATGGGCCGCCCGGAACAGGTAAATCTGAAACCATTACAAATATATTAGCTAATATTTTAATTAATAATAAATCTGCTTTAATGGTTTCTGAAAAGAATGCTGCTTTAGAGGTTTTAATAGCTAGATTAGGTGATTTAAGGGATTTCAGTATATTTTTTAACAATATTAATGAAACGAACGGAAAAAAGTATTTTTTTAATAGTATTTTAACATTAGAAAAAATATTATCAGAGGATGCTTCACAAATTGATTTAGATATTGAATTTGAAAATGAATATTTTGAAAAAACATTAAATAATAGAATAATTTTAAAAGAAATTAATCTTTTAAAAAAAGAAATAACATCTTGAAAAGATAATGATTTTTATTTTAACGATTATATTAAAAATCTTTCTTATTTAACTTCTAAAAATGATACTTATAAAAAAATAATAGATAATAATGTAAAAGATATTAATAAAAGAGAATATCAAAAAATAATTAAATTAATTAATTTTATGAAGAATAAAACTTTATCTGAAAGTGAATACAAAAATTATTACAAAATAATGAAGGAAAAATTAGATATATTTTTAAATAATTTTTTTAGTTTAAATGAACAATGAAATCATGATAATTTTTCACTATTTACAATAAATGAATTTAAAAATATTCAATATGCACAACAAAGAATAAAACAGCTTTTTGAAACTAATAAAGAATTAGAAAATATTTTTAGAAGTGATTTATTTTATATGAAAAGAAACGAAGAGAAAATTAATAATTTAAAAATAATGGTTTCTAATAAAAGTAATTATGGAGAAGATTTTTTAAATTTAATTATAAAAAATAATAATTATTATGAATTGCTTGAATTGCTTGAAAATACAAGTTCATTAAGAGTAAAAAAAGTTGTTAAACATTGGATGGTTGAAAAAAGTATTGAAGAAGATAAGGAAAAAATAGAATATGTTTTCGATTATAAACTTGTTCATTTTATATTAGAAAAAATAGCTGAAGAAAAAATAACTTTAGGACCAGTTGTAAATATATATAATAATTTTAAAATTGTCCTTACTCCTTTATATGTATTTTTTTATTTTAAAGATTTAAATTTAGAAGAAAATATAATTTATTTTATTGAAAATGAATGAAATAATCTTCATAATGAAGCTATTTATGCAATTGATGAATTTAATATTCAATTTGAAGATATTTTAATGGCTAAAAATATTTTTAATTTTAGAAAAAATGTTTTAACTTCAGAAAGAATAAAAAATTTAGAAAAATATGATGAATTTAAAAAACAATTAAAAATGAATGAAGATGTTGATTGAGAATATATTAATAAAATTATTTATAATCAAGTTAAAGTTGAATGAATTAATAGAGTTAAAAATAGTGAATATTCTGAAGATATAAAAGAAATCTTTAGAGTAGCTAATTTTAAAAGATATCCTAAACTAAATCCATTTATAAAAAAATATACAAAACAACTTATGGAACTTTTCCCAATTTGAATAGCTCGTCCTAATGATATAGCTAATATTTTAGAATGTGAAGAAGGTATTTTTGATTATGGAATCTTTGATGAAGCATCGCAAATGTTTTTAGAAAGAGCATATCCGATTTTATATAGAACAAAAATAAAAATTGTTGCTGGTGATGAAAAACAACTTAAACCTTCATCATTTTTCGTTTCAAGAATAGAAGGACAAGTTGAAGATGAAGAAGATTACATTTTTGAAATTGATTTTAATAATGCAGATTCTCTTTTGGAAAGAGCAACATTTTCTGAATGAAATGAAATTTTATTAAATAATCATTATCGTTCTGTTTCTCAAGATTTAATAGAATTTTCTAATCAATTTATTTATGATAATAAATTAAATATAGCTTCAATAAATCAAAAATTTACATCAGAACCTTTAGAAGTAATTGATATAGAAGGTTTTTTTGAAGATGGAATAAATGAAATAGAAGCAAAAGAAGTAATAAGACAATTAGAATTGAATATAGAAAATTATCAAAAAATTATTATAATTACTTTTAATATTCCTCAAAGTTTATATATAAAATCACTAATTGATAAAAGCAAAAATGAATTTATAAAAAACAAAAATAAAGATGGTAATTTGCTTGTTACAAATCTAGAAAACGTTCAAGGGAATGAAGGTGATCTTGTAATTATTTCTATAGCTTATGGAAAAAGCCCTAAAACATATCGTTTAAGAAATGCTTATGGTCCATTAAATATGTCTGGTGGGAAAAATAGATTAAATGTTGCTCTTACACGTTCAAAAGAAAAAATGATTATTATTAAATCATTTTTAGATGCTGAAATGGGTGTTAATATTGAAAATGAAAATGCGATGTGTTTTAAAAATTTAATTCATTATTTAGATTCTAAAAAAGAAAAAGATAATACTAAAAAAAGAATTACTGATGAAACAAATGAAATTAAAAAAGAAATATATAATACCTTAATAAAAAATGTAGGTTTTAATCAAGATAGAATTGAAATTATAATTGATTATAAATTAGGTAATTGTTTAATTGATTTTGTTTTTTATGATCACAAAAAGGAACTTGTTTTATTAGCTATTAAAATTAATTATTGAGATAAAATAGGTGATGATTTTTTAGAAAAAAGAGACCTTACTAAATTTTTAGAATCAAGAAATTATAACTATTTAGAAATAGATGAAATAGATTGATTTTTAGATTTAAATCGAATACTTAATTATATTAATAAAATTTTAAAATAATTATTTTAATTTAATAGTATCTAATTTATTAATAGTTTTTTTAAGAATAGTTTCTTGTTTAGTTTGATTTGCAAAATCTAAAGAAGAAGATTCAAGTTTTTGTTTTGTAATAGTTAATAGAGAATTTAAATTACTTTCATCTAAATCTTCTTTAAAAGAAACATCATCTGTAAAAATATTTACATATAATCTTTCAGCATAAATAAGACCGCCACCAATTGCTAAAATATGATAATCTGGTGAATTAGGAGAATTTAAATACATAGTAGAAATTTCGATATTAGAAACGAAAGGAAGAATGTTTTTTTGAATCCCTCTATAACCTGTAGTTAATTTAACTGTTATTAAATCTACATAATCATCAAAAAATACTCCTGCAGGGGTTAAAATTGTTAATTTTGTTTTACGTTCATTTTCTAAATTGTTATTCATAAAATTCCTATTGTTTTACGTCAGCAATAGAAGCTTGATATTTTCTCTCTTTTTCAATAACTTCATCTATTGAACCTACATATAAAAATGATGATTCATTAAAGTTATCATATTTACCTTCTAGGATTTCTTTAAAACTTCTAATATTATCTTCAAGTTTTACATACTTACCTTTAATTCCTGAAAATTTTTCAGCAACTGTAAATGGTTGAGATAAAAAGTTTCTTATTTTTCTTGCTCTATAAATTATTAATTTATCTTCATCAGAAAGTTCATCCATTCCAAGGATAGCTATAATATCTTGTAGTTCCTTAAATCTTTGTAATATTTTTTGTACTCCAAGAGCTGTTTCATAATGTTCTACACCAATAATTAAAGGATCTAATAATCTAGATGTTGAAGCTAAAGGATCAACAGCCGGATAAAGACCAAGAGAAGCTATATTTCTATCAAGAACTGTTTTAGCATCAAGGTGAGTAAAAGTAGTTGCTGGAGCTGGATCTGTTAAATCGTCAGCCGGAACATAAACTGCTTGAACAGAAGTAATTGATCCTAATTTAGTTGAGGTTATTCTTTCTTGTAATTGACCCATTTCAGTTGCAAGGGTTGGTTGATATCCAACAGCTGAAGGCATTCTACCAAGAAGAGCGGAAACTTCTGATCCTGCTTGAGTAAATCTAAAAATATTATCAATAAATAAAAGAACATCTTGGTTTAATTCATCTCTAAAATATTCTGCCATAGTAAGACCTGAAAGAGCAACTCTCATTCTTGCCCCTGGAGGTTCATTCATTTGTCCAAATACAAGAGCTGTTTTATCTAAAACACCAGCCGCTTTCATTTCGTGATATAAATCATTACCTTCACGAGTTCTTTCTCCTACACCGGCAAAAACAGATAAACCACCATGTTCAGAAGCTATATTATTTATTAGTTCTTGAACAATAACAGTTTTCCCTACTCCAGCTCCACCGAAAAGACCAATTTTACCACCTTTTCCATATGGAGTTAGTAAATCAATAACTTTGATTCCTGTTTCTAAAATTTCAGTTGATGCTTTTTGTTCTTCATATGAAGGAGCTAATCTATGGATTGGCATTTTTTTAGGATCAACTGGCGCTGGTAAATCATCAATTGGTTCACCTAAAACATTAAACATTCTTGAAAGAACATCTTTTCCTACTGGAACCGAAATTGGTTTTCCTGTATCAAAGATATCTAACCCTCTTATTAGACCTTCAGTTGAAGACATTGAAATACAACGAACTGTATTATCACCTATTTGTTGAGCTACTTCAAAAATATGTTCTTTACCTTCATATTGTAAAGATAAAGCGTTTAAGATTGCTGGTATTTTCCCTTCATCAAAACGAGCATCAACAATAGGACCTAAAATTTGGATTATCTTCCCTTTATTCTCATTTATTTTTTTATTCATTGTCTGCTCCTGCTACAATTTCAGCTATTTCTTGTGTTATTTTGGCTTGTCTTATTTTATTATAATCTTTTTTCAAATTTTCAATTATATCCTTTGCATTATTTGTTGAGTTCTCCATTGCGATTCTTCTTGAAGACATTTCTGATGTCTTTGAATTTACAAATTTAACTAATAAAATACTATTAATATAAAGAGGAAGAGAGTTAAGAAGAACTGTTGAAGAATTTGGTTCAAATTCAGTAATTGAAGTGATGGGGTTTTCCTCTAACATTTTTAATCTCTCTGTCCTTGAAAAAGGAAATATTTTTTTATCTTCTGGATCGCACCTTAAAGAATTTATAAATCTTGTATAAAGAACATGAATTCCTCGTGCTTTATTTTCCAGTAAATATTCTACTAATTTGGAAGTAATTTTATCTAGTTTATCTTCTTCAACTATATCTCCAAAACCAGGGAAATCTAATATGATTTGTTTTTTATCAAAATACTCATTAGCTCACTTTGTTCCCTTGGTTCCAATTGGAATAATAAAATCATCTTTTTTAATAGTTTTTTTAGCTAGTTTAATAATATTAGAATTATAACCACCACAAAGACCAAAATCAGAAGAAATTAAAACAAAGATTCTTGGCTTTTCAGGATCAAAATGAATTATATTTTCTCATGACTTAATATTTTTATTAATATTTAAAAATACATTCTCTACTCTATCTGTATATTCTCTTACTTTATTCAATTCTTCTTGAATACGACGAAATTTAGAAATAGAAACTAGTTCCATTGCTTTTGTTATTTTTTCAAAAACAGAAACAGAAGAAATTCTTGTTTTAATATTTTCTAAAGAAGCCATAAATTAAATGTTTTCCTTTTGTAATTTAATTCCATAATTAAGAAGAAAACTTTCTAAAAATACAAATAAAATTTTATCAATTTCAGCTTTTATTTCATCTGTTAAATCTTTATCTAATTTTAATTTATGAACAATGTTTTTTCCTTTTTCATCTTTTTTAAGAAAATTAATTAATCCTAATTTAAATTCTTTGATGTGTTCTTCAGGAACATATTTAATATATTTTTTTC
Organism: Metamycoplasmataceae bacterium; assembly: GCA_051655145.1. Lineage (GTDB taxonomy): Bacteria > Bacillota_I > Bacilli_A > Mycoplasmatales > Metamycoplasmataceae > UBA710. Next base: position 9,181 of record JBOFZK010000024.1, on the reverse strand, counting down.
TAATTGCATAAAGAATTATTGTTTGTAATTCTTGATCTACAGAATTAAATTGTTTTTGTTTTAAAATATCGTATATTTTTCTTCCGTTTGTTAAGATTTCTTTTGTAGCTTCATCTAGATCAGAACCAAATTGAGAAAATGATTCTAATTCGTTAAATCTTGATAGTGTTAATTTTAATTCAGCAGAAGCTTTTTTCATTGCTTTTGTTTGAGCATTTGATCCAACCCTTGAAACTGAAAAACCAACATCTATAGCCGGTCTTTGGCCTGAATTAAATAAATTATCTCTTGTAAAAATTTGTCCATCTGTAATAGAGATTACATTTGTTGGAATATATGCTGAAATATCATTTGATTGAGTTTCAATTATAGGAAGAGCTGTAATAGTTCCTCCACCGTAATCTTTATTAACTCTTGCAGCTCTTTCTAGTAATTGAGAGTGAAGATAAAATACATCCCCTGGATAAGCTTCACGACCTGGTGGTCTTCTAAGGATTAATGATAGTGTTCTATATGCTATAGCATGTTTTGATAAATCATCATAAACTATTAATACATCTTTCCCGCTTTCCATTCACTCTTCTGCTATTGTAACTCCTGAATATGGAGCTATATATTGAAGAGGAGCTGATTCAGAAGCTCCGGCTACTAAAATAGTAGTATAAGATAAAGCATCGTTTTCTTCTAGTGTTTTAACTATTTGAGAAACTGAAGAATTTTTTTGTCCGATAGCAACGTAAACACAATTAACATTTTTCCCCTTTTGGTTAATAATTGTATCAATAGCTATAGAAGTTTTTCCAGTTTGTCTATCTCCTATAATTAATTCTCTTTGCCCTTTACCTATAGGAACTAAAGCATCGATTGCAATAATTCCGGTTTCTAGTGGTTGATTAACTTCTTCTCTTGTCATAACTCCAGGAGCTACTCTAAAAATTTCTCTACTTTTATGAGAAATTATTTCCCCTTTACCATCTATTGGTTCTCCAAGAGCATTAATTACTCTTCCTAATAAAGAATCACCTACAGGAATTTGAATAACTTTTTTTGTTCTCTTTACTTTTTGTCCTTCGAAAATAGTTTTTTCATCACCAAGGATTACAACCCCTACGAAATATTCTTCTAAATTAAGAACCATTCCAAAGATATCGTTACCAAAATTAACTAATTCTCCTAATTTAACATTGTCTAATCCAGAAACTAAAGAAACACCATCTCCTACAGAAAGAACTTTCCCTACTTCTGATGAATCTATTTTTGATTTATAATTAAGAATTTGATCTTTAATTAATGCTGATATTTTAGTTGAATTTATTGCCATTTTTAGCTCCTTTTAATTGTTGAGATAGTTGTTCTAATTCTAATCTTATAGATGTTTCTATAATTTGATTATCAACTTCTATTCTTATTCCTGAAATTAGATTTTCATCTATTAAATTTTTTATTATAACTTTGGTGTTAAATTTTTTCTCTAATTTTTCTTCGATTTTTTTAAGTTTAATTATACTTAATTTAGTTGAAGAATAGACTATACATGATTTTATTTTTAATTCTATTGTTGCGCTTTTTATAAAGACACCTAAAATAGTATTTATTTTGAAAAAAAGATTGTTTTTTGCGATTAATTTTAATCAACTTAAAATATTATTATTAAACCCTTTAAAGGTATTATTAATAATTTCTTCTTTCTGAGAAAAGTTTAAATTGTATGAAGAAAGAAGAGCGGTAAAATTTTCATTTTCGCTTAAAATTTGTTGAAGTGAAACAGCTTCATTAAAGTAATTATTAAGTTCACCTGAATCATTAGCTATTTCAAATAATGCTATTGAAAAGTTTTTAATATTTTTTTCAAAAGTCATTTTAATTATTTCTCTTCCATAAATTGATCATAATATTTCTCAATTGATTTTTCTTGGACTGATTCTCCAATAATTTTTTTAGAAATTTCAATCGCTGTATTAATTATTTCATCTCTTTTTTCTTGTTCAAATTGTTCTTTTAAAAAATTAATTTCAAGCAAAGCTTGTTCATAATTTTTTTCAGCTTCTTTTTTGTTTTTTTCAATTATTTTTAATTGTTCTTTTTCAAAAGCAATTTTTGCATCTTTTACAATATCTGCAGCTCTTAATCTAGATTCTATAAGTTCCTTATAAGCATCAGCGTTTAATTTTATAGCTTCCTCTCTTGCAATAATTGAATCATCAATATTTTTTTGAATAAAATCAACTCTTCTTTTAACCATTTTAGAAACTGGTTTATAAAAAAAACAAGTTAATATTATTCCTAAAAATATAAGTGAACCCAAAGTTGCAATCATTATATATAAGGAAGGCATTAATTGATCTACTTTATTAGATACATCGCCAATTACTGGGGGGGCTTTTGTTTCTCTAATTGATTCTAAAAATTTTTCTGCTTTGTTTGTAGTATTTTTAATAATTGAAAAAATTTGTACAATTTCCATACTTTTAAACCGCTACTGTTGGGTTATAAACAAAGAATAATAAGATAGAAATAACTAAAGCATAAATAGCTGCTGATTCTGTTATCGCTAATCCCATAATTAACATTTTTCTAATCTTAGATTCAGCTTCAGGGTTTCTTCCTACAGCTTCAGCTGCTTTACCTGTTGCATATCCTTGACCAATTCCTGTTCCAAGAGCTCCTATAATAGAAAGTCCGGCACCCACCGCTACTAAACCATATTGAACACCAAAATCTTGGGTTGAGGTTGTAGGGGCTTTAGAAATAATTTCATTTAATTTTTCTAATATCATTTTTTTCTCCTTTTTTAAATTTTTTAAGTTTTATTGAATAATAACTAATTTGTTTTCTTTTTTTATTTTTTTATTTAATTTTATAGCTTGTCCTTCTTCAACTTCTGTTGCTCAATAAATAGTTGTTAATAATGAAAATACATATGCTTGAATTGAGGCTTCGAATAAATCGAAATAAATATGAAATCAAGGGGCAATAACCATTCCTAATAAATTTATTTGACCAATTACTGGAATAAATCCTCAAATTGTTCCGGTAATTACATAAATTAAAAACATTAAAATTGAACCACCTAAAATATTTCCATAAATACGAAATGAAATAGAAATAAGTGGTGAAAATTGAGAAGCTAGTTCGATAGGATTTATAAATTTTTTAAAGAACATATGTTTTTTATAAGCTATTCCAAAAATATAAATACCAAGCCAAGAAATAAGTCCTAAAACAAGCGCCACTGAATATGACGATGTAATTGGTTCAAGTCCGACTAATGAAGTTGTATTTCCAATAATAAGGAAGGTAAATAAAGTAAATATATATGGGCCTATTCGATCTACTTTTCCGGATGATATTGAACTAAATTCTGAATTAAAAACACCAACATATTGTTCTGCAAAAAGAACAATTCCTTTTGGAGCTTTTGTAACATCTTGCTTTTTAACTTTAAAATAAACTATTAAAGAAATTATAAGAATAATTACAAAAGTATAGATTAGTGAAATTAATTGCGGTTGTGTTCAAACGAATAAATTTTCAGTTAAAGGCGAATTTTTAATTTGCATTTATTACCTCCTTATTTTTTAATTTTGTTTTTTTAAATAAAGTATCTGTTATATTTGCTACAAAAATAGAAATATAAGAAATAGTCAAACCAAATAAAAATGTTCAAAAATTAAAAATTCCATCTAATGAATTTTTAGTTCCTACAAGTTTATTTACATTTAAAACTATAATAATTAATATTACATTAATTGCCATAATTAAAAAAAATCTTGCAGACGACATTAAAATGACGAACCCTTTATTTCTTTTTTTTGATAATAATTTTGTTACAAAAAAATAATTAACAATAAAACTGATTGCTGAACCAAAAAAACCTACTAAAAAGCCTGTTAAATATGTATATGAAAGATATAATAAACCTAACATAATAACAATTGATATAATAAAAATTATTAATCAGGTTTTTATAAGTTTTTTCTCTGTTTCAAAATAAATCATAATTTTAGGTATTTTATATAAAATACCTAAAATAATTTTACAACTTTATTAAATAATAATTATTATTTTATTTACAAATTATTCTTTACCTAAAATTCTGTTTCAAGTTACTTCGCTTGCTTCTTCAGATATTAAAGTTGAAATTGTTTTAAGAGCAAGAGCAAAAGATGCTGCTGGTCCTCTTCCTGTAATATATTTTCCATCTACTTCTGATAAACTTCCATTTGTTACTCTCTTTTTAGATGAGTGATTTTCAATATCTTCAATAGGATATGAAACATATTTTTTATCAGCAAAAATTTTGTTTTTTCAAAGAGCATTTGGAGAATCACAATGAGCTATTACAAATTTATTTTTTTTCTCAAATTCTTTAATAAAATCTAAAGCCTTTTTATCATCTCTAAGTGCCATAGCCATTTGGCCACCTGGAATATATAAAGCATCATAATCATCAATATTAGGTTTTGAAACTGTTGGTGTAATAGAACCAAAATTATTCGAACCAGTAACTGGTTTCATTCCATGAGGATTATAAAAATCAATTTTTTCAAATTGACCTGACATATTTAATGTTCCTAAAAAAGCATTTAGCTCTATATCTTGATAATTATCTAAAATTAATGTAATTATTTTCATATTTTCCTCTTTTATTTATAAGTTTAATTATTTATATTATATTATAAAATTAAATGATATGAGACTTAAATTTAACAAAGAAGCTAAATCATTAGTTGAAGAATCTAATTATTTAATTAAAAGTTTTCCTTATAAAATTAAAGGAGAAACAGTAATAGAACTTGGTATGGGAAAAGGTGAAATGCTTACCGAATTAGCAAAAGCAGAAGGAAACAAAAGCTTTATTGGAATTGAAAAATTCGATACAGTAACTTTAAAAGCGCTTAAAAGGTTTAAAAAAGAAAATTTAAATAATGTTTTAGTAATAAATAAAGATATTAAAAATATTGAAGAATTCTTTGAAGGAAAAGTAAATGAAATATGGTTAACATTTAGTGATCCTTGACCTAAAAAAAGACATGCTAAAAGAAGATTAACACACAAGCTGTTTCTAGAAAAATATAAAAATATTCTTATCCCAAATGGAATTATTAAACTGAAAACAGATAATGACAATTTTTTTGCTTATTCACTAGAATCGATTAAAGAATTTGGAAAAACAAAAATTCTTTTTGAAACTAATGATTTACATTCTAGTATTAAAAATGAAAATAACTACTATACAGGTTATGAAAAAAAATGAAATGAAAAAGGGAAAAAAATTAATTATTTAGAATTTTGCTTTGTTTAATGAAATATTTATTAAATTTTCATTAGGAATAGAAGCACCTTTTTTTGTTTTAGTAAGTGTATTTTCTAAGACAATATTTAAAGTCATAGATTTTCCATCATAATTAAGAAAATTAAAATCAGAAATTTGAAAATTTGTTGATAAACCAATGCTTGTTAAATCAATCAATTTTCCAATATAATTATCGGCAGTTTCATCTGTAAAATTAAATAAATTAATAGAAAAGTTTTTATCACCTAAAACTTCAATACCTTTTTGATTTAAAGGAATTTGTCTATCTTTAAATTTATCGAATTCAGCTGAAAATAATTTTTGAATTTCTGGAGTAACTATTTTAAATGCTTCAGGTAAATCTAATACACTAAAAACATCTATTAATATTGGTTTTCCTTTATCATCTAATAATATTTCTTCTTTCCCATTTACCATTATTGTTTTTGGAATAGGGGCTGGAGTATATATAGTAGAACCATTATTATATTTATAATAAAAATTAGTAAATAATTTTCCTGTATTATCATCTGTAATTAATTTATTTCCAAAAATTAATTCATATCCTTTTGCTAAAACAAAATTTTGATTATTAAAAATTTTTTGGAATGTATTGTAATTTATAATTGAAGAAGCAAAAACGTTTTTAGCTTTTTCAGAACCAAAAGTATTTACAAAATTTTTTCCATTTTGATTTACATATTCTTGAATTCCATTTTGAGAACAAGAAACAACTAAAGAAATAGAAATTAAAGAAGCTGATATTGAACCAATAGTTAAAAACATTTTCTTTTTATTTATCATGATTCTCCATTAAAGGATTGATATAACTAAAAGTTAATAAACAACTAATTTCATCAATAATAGCAACACTAAGACTAGGAAAATTTAATGTAAAACTGATTTTGATTGATTTTTCAAATAAAACCTTGTTTTTTACAGTAATAGAAAAATTTTCAAACGATGCAACTACTAAAGAATTTTTATAAATATCATTAAATGAATAAGCGATAATATTATCTAAATTTATATTTTTATTATTAATAATATTTTCAGGAGTAATTTGATTTAATTTATTTTGTGGAATATTATTAAATGTTTGGGCTTCTGTATTAATATTTTGTCTTAGTGTTTGATGAAAATTATCAAAACCTAAATCATAAAAATTTTTGATTTTTGATTTTAAATTATCTATTGAAGAAACTGGAATTATATTATTAGCATTATAATTTTGTAAACTATCTAAAGAATAAATTTTTCTATCTCATATTTTTTCATTAAAAGAAATTTTAACTAAAATATTTGTTGTCTTTTCTCCTACATTAGAAAATGCTACATTAATTATTTCAAACTTTAAAGAATTAAAAAATTTTTTGTCTTTATCAGAAATTTTCGCAGGTTCTAAAAAATTAATAGAATCATTTAGATTTTTTAAAATTTGATCTTTGTTAACTAATGATAAATCTATTGATGAATTAGCTTTAAGTGTTGGATTATATGTTCCTTTAATAGTATTTCAATAAGCACGAGATTCAATATCTGTAATTACAGGTCCATTATCACAAGATGAAACAACAATTAAGGGAGTAATTGCTAAAAATGGAAACAATCCTAATTTTAAAAAACTAACTTTCTTTTTCATCTTTCTCCTTTAATTATTATTATATTATATTCCAAATTTTAATGGTAAATTATAACTTGCATTAACAGCAAATTCTGAACCACTTGCTACAGTTGAAAATATTACTGAATAAACACCATTTGGATTAATAGGTGCTCCTGGATTTTCTAAATAAGAAAGAATATTTGGTTGTTGTCCGTCAAAAACCTTAGAATTTAAACTTGAAGCTTCCATTCCTGAAATGATCCCACCTACAACATATTTTAATGTATTAAAATATGTTTCAATAACTGGTTGAAATTGTTTTATAACTTGTTCTAAAGCTAAACTATAACCACCTAGTAATGGATCAATTTCACTTCATGAATTAATAGGTAATTTGCTATCTTTAATTTGGGTTAGTTCAGAAAGTTTATAAGTTTTAGTAATAATATTGTTTGGTCTATTTGGATTATAAAAAAAATCAAATTTTACTATTATTGTTATATCTTTTTCTTGAGGAGTTGGAAGAGAGAAAGTAAATGAAGGAATTATTAATTTATCATCAATTGCTTTTTGTAAATTAGGAATTTGATTATAGATACTATTAAAATCTAAAACGGTATTAGGATTAGTTTGAAAACTTTGATAAATTTCTTTAATATTAATATTATTTTTTAAAAATTCTGGCTTTAAAGAAATTTCTATTCCTTTTTTATTAATATCATTATAAATACCGTCTAATGAATCTCCTTGCGCAGAACAAGAAGAAACTACAGCAGGAACAACTACTACTGGAGCAAACATTAAAAAATTAAATAGAGCTTTATTTTTCATAATATATAAATATTATCACATTAAAATACTATTTTTCCTTAGCGATTATTATTTTTAATTCCGCCATAACTTTTTCAAATAATTTAACTTTTACAATTGAAGTACCAATAGAGGCTATATGAACATCAACTAATGAATGTTTTTTTAATTTAATTCCCTTTTCAATAAGAGCTAAATTAATCTTTTTTTGAGTAATAGAACCATGAATTACATCATTGGTTGTTTTTAAAGAAAAATTCAATGTTATTTTTTCTATTTCGTCTTTAAGTTGTAAAGCTTCTTGATATTCTTTTAAATAGTTTTCATCTTTTACTTGAATTCTTTTCTTTAGTTCTTTTTCATTTATATCATTAAAAGGAACAGCTAGTCCATTTTTAATTAAATAGTTTTTAGCATAACCAAGAGGTTTTTCGATAATTGTATCTTTTGCCCCATCTTTGCAATCTTGTAATAAAATTATTTTCATATTTCTCCCTTTTTATTTTGCACTAATAATAGCCTGTATAACATTATCTTTAAAATTCTCAAATGTTTCATTTGCTTCATAATCAGAAGTTGCTGCTGCAGCTGAAAAATGACCACCACCACCAACTATTTCTGCAATTATTTGCACATTTGTATCAATACCACGAGCTGACATTTTATAAATGTTTTTTGTATTTTTAAGAGTTTTAGGAACTTTAGCGATAACAAAAGCTGCTTTTCTATTTGCTATTCTTAATATTTCATCAGCCGCAATAGAAATAACATCAATAGGAATTTCTTCATTATAAGCCGCTAATCAATATCCTGGTTTAACCTCAATTAAATTTTGTAGTATTTCTGAAACCATTGTAAAGTTTTCATTATTAATTTTTAAGATTTCAATAGATTCAGAAGCTGAAGCACCTAATTCCTCTAACATTGAGGCCATCATAAATGTTTTTGATGATGTTGATTTTTGGAATTTATTTGAATCTAAATAAATACCATCTAAAAGCAATTGAGCTGTTATCTGATCAATAAAACGATTATAGTTATTAAATAAAATTAATTCAGAAACAATTTCAGATGCTGATGAAGATGTTGATTCTATATAAACGTGGAAGTTACTAATGTTTTCAGGAATTTTTGTAACTCTATGGTGATCGAAAATAAAAATATTGCTATCGTTTGTTTTTTCAAAAATCCGGTCGTTTTCTGTTCTTTCTTTTTCAGCACAATCGACAATTACAACTAATGTTGTTTTTTTAGTTATTTGATTTGCTTTCGCTTTAGAAATAAAGATTTCTTTTCTTTTGGCTAAAGGTAAATATTTATCAAGAGATTTTAGACCAGTTTTATCAAATGTTTGGTTTTGAATATATGTTTCCTTACCAAAGTGTTTTGCAATAGAATAAATAGCGTATGAAGCACCTATAGAATCAAGGTCAGCATCTTTATGTCCATAAATAATAACATTTTCAATA
>JBOFZK010000023.1:0-12803 GCA_051655145.1 Metamycoplasmataceae bacterium | reverse complement strand
GATCTAATAAAATATTTTAAAAAAGAAGAATTTAAAATATTTATATTGTTAGTTTAATAAATTAACTTTATTTTTCAGTAAAATACAAAAACATTATTTTTAACATATCGTTATTTAGTATATTTTAGAAGTTAAAAAGCAAAGATTAAAGGAGAATAAAATGAAATTAAATAAGAAGTTATTATCGATAGGGCTATTACCATTGAGTATAATCCCTTTTACATTTGTATCTTGTAGCGCTGGAGGATCTTCTGTATCTAATTTTGAAGCAGAAGGTTTTGAAATAAGTTCCGATGGAAAAATTATGGGATTTGCAAAAGGACATAGTTCATCAACAGAACTTAATATTAAAGAACAATATAATGGAATAACCATAACACATATTGAACAAAGGTGCTTTTCAGGTATAAATCTTACTAAAGTAATTTTACCGAGAACATTAATTAGTATTGGAGATAATACTTTTGCACGCAACCAACTTACTTCAATTAATATCCCTGATTCAGTAAAGGAAATTGGTAATGGGGCTTTTTCTGAAAATAAATTTACTAATAACGCTATGATAACATTGCCTGCTAAGTTCAATACATTAGAAGAGCGCCAAAGAATAGGAATTAATGTTGCTCCAATAAGCTACTTCACATCAGAAGGTTTAAAAATAAGTTTTGATGGAGAAGTATTAGGACTTGATAATCCCAGTACTTTTCCATCAACAGAACTTAATATTAAAGAATCATATAGTGGAATAACTGTTACTCGCATTGGAGATAGTGCGTTTTTGAACAAGCAACTTACTTCAATTACTATTCCAAATTCAGTAACAACTATTGGAGGTAATGCTTTTACACGTAACCATCTTACTTCAATTAATATCTCTGATTCGGTAATAAATATTGGTAATGATGCTTTTTCTGAAAATAAATTTACTGATACTTCTATGATAAAATTACCTGCTACATTCAATACATTGGAAGAACGCCAAAGAATAGGAATTAATGTTGCTCCATCAAACTACTTCACATCAGAAGGATTAAAAATTAGTCTTGATGGAGAAGTATTAAGGCTTGCTAATCCCAGTGCTTTTCCATCACCAGAATTTAATATTAAAGAATCGTATAATGGTATAACTATTACTCGTATTGGAGATAATGCTTTTTCAAATTTAAATCTTACTAAAGTAATTTTACCGAGAACATTAATTAGTATTGGGAATAATGCTTTTTTATCTAATCAACTTACTTCAATTAATATCTCTGATTCAGTAACAACTATTGGTAATGGTGCTTTTTCTGAAAATAAATTTACTGATAATTATATGATAAAATTACCTGCTAAATTTAATACATTAAATGAACGCCAAAGAATAGGAATACCAACCCAATTCATATTAGAGGGTTTAAAAATTAATATTGGAGGAGAAATATTAGGTTTTACTGATCCCAATGCTGTTCCATCAACAGAACTTAATATTAAAGAATCATATAGTGGAATAACTATTACTCGTATTGGTGATAGAGCTTTTGAGAATAAAGGACTTACTTCAATTACTATTCCAAACTCAGTAACTTCTATTGGAGAAAGGGCATTTAGTTATAATAAACTTACTTCATTTATTATCCCAAATTCAGTAACTTCTATAGGAGATTGATCTTTTGATAATAATCAACTTACTTCTATTACTATTCCAAACTCAATAACAACCATCGGAGAATATGTTTTTTATTATAATCAACTTACTTCACTTGTTATTCCAAATTCAGTAACATCAATAGGTCAAAGTGCTTTTAATAATAATCAACTTACTTCAATTACACTCCCAGATTCAATAACTTCTATTAGAAATAATGCATTTGATTCTAATCTTCTTACCTCGGTTGTAATTCCAAATTCCATAAAATCAATTGAAAATTATACTTTTACAAATAATAAACTTACTTCAATTACTATCCCAAATTCAGTAACCTCTATTGGTAATGGTGCTTTTAGTAATAATCAACTTACTTCAATTGATATCCCAAATTCAGTAACCTATATTGGTAATAGTACTTTTTCTGGAAATAGTTTTGCTGATATCGCTATGATAAAATTACCTGCTAAATTTAATACACTTGTTGCATGAGAAAGAATAGGAATGCCAACCTGGTTCATATTAGAGGGTTTAAAAATTAGTCTTAAAGGAGAAGTATTAGGATTTGCTAATCCCGATGTTGTTCCATCAAGAGAACTTAATATTAAAGAATCATATAGCGGAATAACTATTACTCGTATTGGTGATAGAGCTTTTGAGAATAATCAACTTACTTCAATTACTATTCCAAATTCAGTAACTTCCATTGGAAATGGTACTTTTGGACTAAATAAACTTACTTCAATTAATATCCCTGATTCAGTAACAACTATTGGAGACGGTGCTTTTTATGAAAATAAATTTACTGATAACACTATGATAAAATTACCTGCTAAATTTAATACATTAGCGGAACGCCAAAGAATAGGAATGCCAACCCAATTCATATTAGAAGGTTTAAAAATTAGTATTGAAGGAGAAGTATTAGGATTTGCTGATCCCAATGCTGTTCCATCAACAGAACTTAATATTAAAGAATCATATAATGGAATAACTATTACTCGTATTGGTGATAGAGCTTTTGAGAATAATCAACTTACTTCAATTACTATTCCAAACTCAGTAACTTCTATTGGAAATGGTGCTTTTGGACTAAATAAACTTATTTCACTTATTATCCCAAATTCAGTAACAATTATTGGAGCTAGCGCTTTTCAATCTAACCAACTTACTTCAATTGATATCCCTGATTCAGTAACAACTATTGGTAATAATGCTTTTTTTGAAAATAAATTTACCGATAATGCTATGATAAAATTACCTGCTAAATTTAATACATGACAAAATCGTCAATGAATAGGAGTTAATGTTGCTCCACCTCCACTAAACTACTTCATATCAGAAGGGTTAAAAATTACTCCTGAAGGAGAAGTATTAGGATTTCTTAATCCCAATGCACCCCCATCATGAGAACTTAATATTAAAGAATCATATAATGGAATAACTATTACTCGTATTGGTGATGGAGCATTTCAATTTAATTATCAACTTACTTCAGTTGTTATCCCAAACTCAGTAACATCAATAGGTATAGGTGCTTTTCAATATAACCAACTTACTTCAATTACTATCCCAAACTCAGTAACAACTATTAGTGATAATGCTTTTACTGATAATCAACTTACTTCAATTACTATTCCAAACTCAGTAACTTCTATAGGAGATGGTGCTTTTCATAATAATAAACTTACTTCTCTTACTATCCCAAACTCAGTAACTTCTATTGGGAAATATACTTTTCATACTAATCAACTTACTTCACTTACTATCCCAAACTCAGTAACAACTATTGGTATTAGTGCTTTTCAATCTAACCAACTTACTTCAATTAATATCCCAAATTCAGTAACTTTTATAGGAGATGGTGCTTTTTGTAGTAATAATCTTACTTCAATTACTATTCCAAACTCAATAACAACTATTGGAGGGATTTTTTGAGGAAATAATCTTACTTCAATTACTATTCCAAATTGAATAACAATTATTGGGAGTAATGCTTTTTCAAGTAACCAACTTATTTCACTTATTATCCCAAATTCAGTAACTTCTATAGAAGAATATGCTTTTGAAACAAATAAACTTACCTCACTTACTATTCCAAACTCAGTAAGTTCTATAGGAGATGGTGCTTTTAATAATAATAAACTTACTTCTCTTACTATTCCAAACTCAGTAACTTCTATTGGGAGATATACCTTTCATAATAATAAACTTACTTCAATTACTATCCCAGATTCAGTAACAACTATTGGAGATAATGCTTTTGCTTTAAATAAATTTACTGATAACGCTATGATAATCTTACCAGCTAAATTTAATACAGCTGCCGAGAGAAAAAGAATAGGAATAATTTTACCTCTAAAAGAAAATGAATTAAACAATAAACCAAAACTTGAAGCACCATTAGAAACATCAAGAAGAAAAAATGAAACTATTACTAATAAATAATTATTTATTAAATATTAATTTTTCTAAAAGAACTTTTTCTAGTTCTTTATCTTCGATATAAACAAAGGTTCCTTTTGTTCCTCTTGTTAAATTAACAAAAAGACGATTAAGAAAATAAGATTTATTTAATTTAATTCTTTTTTCTTTTTCTTCATTATCTTTAATTCTTTTTGTAGCTCAGACTTGGCTATCCATTTCACTATAATCTAATTGTAGAAGATCAACATCAATTTTATTTGTTTCTTTATTCCAAAAAAATAATTTGGGAATATGAACGAAAATATAATCAAATTCAGAACCTTGTGTAGTATTAAAATATCCAATATATTCCAAACCCTTTTTATTTAAATTAAAATTCTTATCTTCACATAATTTAGTTAAACTACTAGGAATATTAATATTCGGATTATTATTTTTAAGTTTTTTAAGTCATTGTCAATTAGGATTTCAAGCATAAAAAGAATTTCCTATTTTGATATTTTTTACCGGAAGATTATTTTCTAGATGATTAATATTTCAGGTTTGAGTTCAAAATGAAAGCATTCTAACATTATGTGCTTCATACATTGCTTGATATTTGGAATTAAATTCCTTTTCATTTAGAATTTCAAAATCAAAATAATTATTGGCAAATTTTTCCTGACCATTATCTTCATTTTTTATTCAGTTTTTTAATCACTCAATATAAGTTGAATCTCCGCCATTACGAAAGTGCTCTAATAAATCAAGATTAACTATTGCAAAATTTTCTTCAAGAGCTATATCTTCTAATTGTGAGCGAGTTATTCCTTTTTTATTAATAACTTGCATATCATCAATAAGAGTTATTAAAAAATTACATTTTTTAGCCATTTTTTTATAAAAGCTTTTAGCATCACCATTACTAGTTGCTTTATGTCCTTCATCAATTATTAAAATATTATATTTGGAATTCATATCAGCGCCTCCTATGAATTCTGATATTGTATTATTTCCAAATTTAACTTTAACAGCTTTTCTAAATTCAGGACCGGGAAGCATTAATTTAACTTCAAATTTTTCTTTCAGCATTAAACCAAGAACTTTAAAAGCAACAATTGTTTTGCCAGAACCAGCTGCCCCTGAAATAGTTATTAAAGTTTTTTTCTTTGTATTTAAAAAATCAAATAAAATACTTTTGATTTTTTCAAAGGCATATCTTTGAGAATCAATTAGTTCAATCGCTTCAAATTCATTAGAGATATGTTCTATAAATGATTTTGAAGGTTTATATTCTAATTTATCTAATTGTTTAATTTCATTTCAATCAACTGCCTGATTAAATAGCTCTTTTAAATAATTAATAAATAATTCATTAGAAGAACCTGTATAGGTTTTTATTAAATTATTAATTTCAGCATATTTTTTATTTTCTAAGGGATTATTATCCTCTTGAGGTAAAAAATTAGGTAAATAGGCTGAGCTATAGACCTTAAATTTTTCTTCTTGTTCTAAAGAATAACTATTATTTAAAATATTTCTATAATCATTTGCCTGAAAAGCGGGATGCAAGAATGTATTTCCATATGAAGTATTCGTTTTTATAAAATCAGTTTTATTATCTAATTCAATTTGGCTTCAACCTTTTAATTCGATAATTAATAGGTTTTTACTAATATTATTTTTACCAACCAAAATAATATCAATTCTTTTTTTCGATCGAGGAACTTTAAATTCTAAAAGAATGTATTGCTGATCACCTGGATCAATTTCTTGAAAGATTTTAGAAGTCTTACAAAGAGTTGTTTTTCAAGAAAGCTTTTCTTTTTCCCCGACACTATAGCCAACTTTTTCTTTCATTTGGCTAATTAAATTAGCTACTAGATAATCATTATTACTAGCATCTTCTATAAAACCTTGAATTGTATTTTTATATATAATCATTTTCAATTAATTATTATCGCAGCTTAAATTTTTTTATTTCAATTTTTTGCAAAAATCGATATCATAATAATTAAATAACTTAAAAGAAGGTTAATTTATCTAATATTCATTAGTAAAAACCCTAATTTATCAGTAAAAATAGCAAAAAAACAAATATTTTTTTGATACACTAGGTATAGTTGTTATATAATTATCAAATATTAAAAATTTGAAAGGAAATTAATGCCAACAATTAATCAATTAGTTAATAAAGGTAGAAAACCAAAAACTCGTAAAACTAAAGCACCTGCGCTTTTAACAGGATTTAATTCAATCCATAAAAAAGCAACAAACAAACCATCTCCATTTAAGCGTGGTGTTTGTACAAGGGTAGCTACAATGACTCCTAAAAAACCTAACTCGGCGCTTCGTAAATATGCAAGGGTTAAAATTTCAAACGGAATGGAAGTAACAGCTTATATTCCAGGAGAAGGCCACAATTTACAAGAACACTCTATTGTTTTAATAAGAGGTGGAAGAGTTAAAGATTTACCAGGGGTTCGTTATACTATCGTAAGAGGTACACAAGATGCTGCTGGAGTTAATAAAAGAAACCAAAGTAGATCAAAATACGGTGCTAAAAGACCTAAAAAACAACAATAATTTCCTAAAATAAATAAAAGAATAATAAAAGAAAGAGAGATATTATGTCAAGAAAAAGAAAAGCTCCTGTTAGAAAAGTTTTAAATGATCCTATTTTTGATTCTCAAGTAATCGCAAAATTAATTAATACAATTATGCTAGATGGAAAAAAAGCGATAGCTGAAAAAATTTTATATACAGCATTTGAAATAATAAAACAAAAAACAAATCAAGAACCAATTGAAGTATTTAATAAAGCAATTGAAAATATAACTCCTCAACTAGAAGTTAGAACTAGAAGAGTTGGAGGAACAAACTATCAAGTTCCTTTAGAAGTTAGTGAGAGAAGAAAAAGAACATTATGTTTAAGATGATTAGTTCAATATTCAAGAATTAGAAATGAAAAAACAATGGATCTTAGACTTGCTAATGAAATAATTGATGCTGCAAACGGTGTTGGTGGTTCTGTTAAGAAAAAAGATGATACCCATAAAATGGCAGAGGCTAATAAAGCATTTGCACATTTTAGATGATAATATTTTAAAAAAATGAAAGAGTAAAAAATGGCAAGAAAAGTAGATATAAAAGATTACCGTAATATCGGAATCATGGCTCATATTGATGCTGGTAAAACAACAACAACTGAAAGAATTTTATTCCATACAGGGAAAGTTCATAAAATTGGAGAAACCCATGAAGGTGCTTCACAAATGGACTTTATGGAACAAGAAAAAGAAAGAGGTATCACAATTACTTCTGCAGCTACAACTGCATTCTGAAGAGAAAAAAGAATTAATATTATAGATACACCTGGCCATGTTGATTTTACAGTTGAAGTAGAACGTTCATTAAGAGTTTTAGATGGAGCAGTTGCTGTTTTAGATGCTCAATCAGGAGTTGAACCACAAACTGAAACTGTTTGAAGACAAGCTACTAATTATGGAGTTCCTAGAATTGTTTTTGTTAATAAAATGGATAAAGCTGGAGCTGATTTTGAATTTGCCGTTAATTCTGTTAAAAGAATTTTAGGAGGAAATGCTGTTCCTATTCAATGAAATATTGGAAAAGAATCTGACTATAAAGGACATATTGATTTAGTTGAATTAAAAGCATATGAATTTGATGGAAATCCTAATGAAATTGCTAAAGAAATTCCTATTCCAGATGATTTAAAAGATTTAGCTGAAATTAAAAGACATGAATTAGTAGAAGCTGTGGCTGATTTTGAAGAAGAAATCATGATGGATCTTTTAGATGGAAAAGAAATTTCAAATGATAGATTAAAAGCTGCGATAAGAAAAGCAACATTAACAGCACAATTTTTCCCAGCAGTTTGTGGAACAGCCTTTAAAAATAAAGGAGTTAAAGCAATGCTTGATGCCGTAGTTGATTATCTTCCTTCGCCAGTTGATGTTCCAGCGATTAAAGGGCATATTGATGAAAAAGAAGTGGAATCTCCTTCAACAGATGAAGCTCCTTTTGCCGCTTTAGCTTTTAAAATTATGACTGATCCATTTGTTGGAACATTAACTTTCTTTAGAGTTTATTCAGGACATCTTCCTAAATCATCTTATATTTATAATTCAACAAAAGGTGAAAAAGAAAGAGTTGGACGTATTTTACAAATGCATGCTAATAACCGTGAAGAAATTGATGAAGTAAGAACTGGAGATATCGCCGCAGCTGTTGGTCTTAAATATACAACAACTGGAGATACTTTAGTAGCGGAAAACGCTCCTAGAATTATTTTAGAGAAAATGAATTTTCCAGAACCAGTTATTTCTCAAGCCTTAGAACCATCTTCTAAAGCTGCTACAGAAAAACTTTCTTTAGGTCTGCAAAAACTAGCTTCTGAAGATCCTACTTTTAGAACTTTTACAGATGAAGAAACAGGACAAACAATTATTGCCGGGATGGGAGAACTACACCTTGAAATTATTGTTGATCGTTTAAAAAGAGAATTTGGTGTTGAAGCAACAGTTGGAGCTCCTCAAGTTGCTTACCGTGAAACTATTACTAAAGAAGCAGAAGTTGAAGGTAAATACATTAAACAATCTGGTGGTAAAGGTCAATATGGACACGTATGAATTAAATTTGAACCAAATAATAATTTAGGTTTTGAATTCGTTGATAAAATTGTTGGTGGGAAAATTCCTAAAGAATATATTAAATCTATTCAAAAAGGTCTTGAAGAAAAAATGGCTTCTGGTATTTTAGCTGGATATCCAATGATTGATATTAAAGCAACATTATTTGATGGATCATACCATGATGTCGATTCATCTGAAATGGCTTATAAAATAGCTGCTTCAAAAGCTCTTACAGAAGGAAAAGAAAAACTTGGAGCAATTCTATTAGAACCAATTATGGACGTTTCTGTAATTATTCCTGAAGAATACTTCGGAACAATAAGTGGAGATATTTCAAGAAGAAGAGGACAAATGAAAGCTTCTGAAACTCGTCCAGATGGTGCTTCAGTTATTAAAGCAGACGTTCCTCTATCAGAAATGTTCGGTTATTCAACACAACTTAGAACAATGACTTCAGGTCGTGGAAATTACCAAATGCAATTTGATCACTTTGAAAAATGTCCTAAAAACATTGAAGCTGAAATTATTAAAAAACGTTCAGTTAAATAAAGATCGTTTTATTAATAAAAATTAATTTAAATAATAGCAATAATTTTATTTATTGTTATTTTTTTTTATTTTAATAAAAGAGAAAAAAATATTATTGACTAACTTTCTTCTGCCATTAATTTATTAACTAAACCATAGATATAAGAATCTAAATCAAATTCTTCTAAATCATCAATTTTTTCCCCAAGACCAATTAATTTAACATCAATATCTAAAAGATCTTTAATTGATAAAATAATTCCTCCATTAGATGTTCCATCCATTTTAGTTAAAATGATTCCACTAATATTTGTTACATCTTTAAAAACTTTAGCTTGATTAATTCCGTTTTGGCCAGATGTTGCATCTAATACTAATAATGTTTCATGAGGAGCATTAGGAATTTCTCTTTCAATAATTTTTTTCATTTTAGCTAATTCATTCATTAAATTAACTTTATTATGTAATCTTCCAGCTGTATCAACTATTAAAAGATCGTAATCGCCTTCTTTAGCTTCTTTAATCGATTTAAAAACAACAGAAGAAGGATCTTGTTCTTCTTTTTCCGGTAAAGTAATTCCCGCTCCTAGTCTTTCGGCTCAGATTCTTAATTGTTCAACAGCTCCTGCTCTAAAAGTATCTCCAGCCGCTACAATAACCTTTTTACCAAGACTTTGGTATTTATTAATTAGTTTAGCAATTGTTGTTGTTTTCCCAACTCCATTTACTCCAACTACCATTAAAACATTTAATCCTTCATGATTAAGTTTTAATTCCGTATTTACAATACTTTGGTTAGAATAAATAGCGAACATTTTATCAATAATTATTTCATTAATTAAATTTCGATCTTCAACATTTTGATTTCTTACTTCTTTTTTAATTTCTTCAATAATAACTTGAACCATATTAACTGAAATATCAGACATAATTAAAATTTCTTCTAGTTCTTCAAAAAACTCTTCATTAATTTCATTATGTCTATTTTGCAATTCAATAATTTTTGTAGTTAAATTTATTCCACTTTTAGATAAACCAGCAATATATTTATCTAGTTTTTTTTCTTTTTTTAATCTTTTATTTCGTTGTTTTTCTTCTTTTTTTAATATTTTTAATTCAATCTTTTTTTTCTTATCTTGTTCAGCGCTATCATCGCTTATTTTTAAAATATTTTCTTTTTTCTCTTCATTATCTTCTTTTGATCTTAGAGAAAATATTTTTTCTTTTAGTTTTTTAAAAAATCCCATATTTATCTATTATAAAGTAAAAATATAAATAAAATATTTACTAGTGGATTGTTATAGAAAATAATTATTATTTTACTACAAGCAAAATCGTTTCTTTAATATATACTTTATGAAGTTATATTAATGTTGTGTGTAATGATAAATTTATTAATTTAAATACAAAAAAATTATTTAAAAAATAATTATTAATTTTTTATGTATGTATTATAATTATAATAAAAATGATATTAAAATACATGTTTTTTTGTATGGAAAGGCTTATTTATGGGCAAAAAGTTTATTTTAACATCATGTTTTATTTCCTTATTTTTATCAGCGGCAGCAATTACAACAGTTGCAGTTTTAATACCGTTAAAAAAGAATTTTCTTAATTCTAAAAATTTAAAAATTATTCCTAATTCAGGGTTTAATAATATTTCCCAAGCTGATATTGAATCAATAATTTCAAATTCAAATTTACCAGAGGAAAGAATATTTTCTTTATCAAAATTATTTGAAGGATTATCAGAAAAAAATATTGATAATGTTATAGTAGAAGAAATTTCAACTTCATCAGTTGTTTTAAATGCAAAAAACGATTATTTTTTCAATAATGTAAAAGTAAAAAAAATAACAGCAAATTATAATCTTGTAGAAGTTATAGATATAACAGCAAAACAAGGAGTTATTAATATTTCTCAAGACGAAATTAATTTACTTTTTTCTCCAACAAATTCAGTTGCTGATAAAGTAGTTGTTTTATCTAGATTATTTGATGGAATTTCTGAAGCTAATTTTTCTAATATCGGAATAGAAAAAACTTCTGATACAGAAATTATTTTAATAGCTAAAGAAGGCTTTGCTTTTGGTGGTGATACTTTATCTGCTATAAAAGTAGATATTGCAATTAATTCAATTTTAAATATTACAGCAAAACCAGGAACTATTAATGTTACTAATGAAGACATTGTAGAAATTGTTTCTATGCAAAATACACCAGAAAAAATAATTGCTTTATCTAAATTATTTGATGGAGTAAATCAAACAAATATTGTTAATATTGAAGCTGAAAAAACTTCTAATACACAAATTACATTAAAAGCTAAAAACGGATTTACTTTTGGTTCTACATCAGTAACTGGAATAAAAGTAAATATTAGAATTGTTACAGTTTTAAATATAACACCAAAAACAGTAACTGATAATATTATAGAAGCTGATGTTCAAGAAATGATCTCAACAACAAATACACCGGCACAAAGAGTAACTGCTTTATTAAAATTATTTGAAGGAGTAACTGAATCAAATGTTAATAATTTTACAGTAGCGAAAACCTCTGATACAATGATTACTTTAACAGCTAAAGAAGGATTTGCTTTTGGTGCTGAAACTTTATCTTCAATAAGTGCAAATATTAAAGTTGTAGTAGTTTTAAACATAAAACCAAAAACTGGAATTAATAATGTAACTAATGCAGATATTGTAGCAATGATTTCCTTGACAAACACTCCAGAAAAAGCAACTGCTTTAGCTAAAATATTTGAAGGTGTAGATCAAACAAATGTTGCTAATTTTACAGCGAAAAAATCTTTTGATGTTTTAATTACGTTAAAAGCAAATACTGGCTTTTCTTTTAGCAATACTTCAATAACATCAATAGAATCTAAAATTAATATTGTTCAAGTTTTAAGTATAGCTCCAAAAATGTAACAAATAATATTACAGAAGCTGATATTAATGAAATGATTTCAACAACAAATACAGCAGCCTAAAGAGCAACTGCTTTATCCAAATTATTTTATGGAGTAAATGAAGTAAATATTGTTAATCTTACAGTAGAGAAACCTTCTAATACAATAATTGTTTTAAAAGATAATATAGGTTATGCTTTTGGTGATTTATTATTAGATACTATATGTACTGATATTAATAAAGTTATTACAGTTTTAAATATAAAAGCAAAACAAGGAACTAATAATATTCTTCAATCAGATCTTGATACTATGACTTCAAATGTAAATCAACCTAAAGATAAAGTAGCTGCCTTATCTAAATTATTTAATGGAATTACTAGCCAAAACTTTTCTAATTTTTCTATTCAAAATAATGGAAATAATGAATTTGTTTTATTAGTTAAAGATACTTTTACTTTTAATAATTTAAACACTGATTCTATTAAAGTATCTTTTACAATATTATAGTTTTAAAATATATAGCTAAATTTATTAAATAAAAAACTAAAAAATATTTTTATAATAAAGAATTAATATTAATATTAAAATTATTTATAATTATTTTTAGTTTCTAATTTTTTATTAAAAAAATTAATAAAAAAGTTATTATTCTAATAAAATCAAATAT
>JBOFZK010000022.1:0-1133 GCA_051655145.1 Metamycoplasmataceae bacterium | reverse complement strand
ATGAGTTACATGGTGTTGAAGTATGGAAAAGAAGCCATGTAGGTTCATTAGGCATATTGATTGCTTGCCCAAAGGGTATAGGATAGCTCAATGGGTTAAGGCATTGGTTTATCTTTCAGGCATAGGTTTATCTTTCAGTAGTTGTGGGTTCAAACCCAGGCACAGTCAAAAAAATTTTTTTTTTTTTTTTTAATCTAATAGTTTTTCTACTTTGTAACATTAAACTGTAAATCTATTTGATAATTAAAAAGACTTGTTGCTTTATTTCTTTGTCTTTTTTGAAAGATTTGTTTGGCGTTCTTTTAATATGAGTTACATGGTGTTGAAGTATGGAAAAGAAGCCATGTAGGTTCATTAGGCATATTGACTGCTTGCTCAAAGGGTATAGGATAGCTCAATAGGTTAAGGCATAGGTTTATCTTTCAGAAGCTGTGGGTTCAAACCCAGGCACAGCCAACGAAATATTTATTAATTTTTTTTTTTAATGAAATCTAACAATTTTTCTACTTTGTGACATTAAACTGTAAATCTATTTGATAATCAAAAAGACCTGTTTAAAAGATTGCTTATTTCTTTGTCTTTTTTGAAAGACTTGTTTGGCCTTCTTTTAATATGAGTTACATGGTTGGTTCATTAGGCTTCCTTTAATATGAGTTACATGGTGTTGAAGTATGGAAAAGAAGCCAAAATCTAATAGTTTTTCTACATTAAACTGTAAATCTATTTGATAATTAAAAAGACCTGTTGCTTCATTTCTTTGTCTTTTTTGAAAGACTTGTTTGGCGTTCTTTTAATATGAGTTACATGGTGTTGAAGTATGGAAAAGAAGCCATGTAGGTTCATTAGGCATATTGACTGCTTGCTCAAATGGTATAGGGTAGCTCAATAGGTTAAGGCATAGGTTTATCTTTCAGAAGCTGTGGGTTCAAACCCAGGCACAGCCAACGAAATATTTTTTTTTTATTTTTTTTAATGAAATCTAACAATTTTTCATGCATAGGTTTATCTTTCAGCAGTTGTGGGTTCAAACCCAGGTACAGTCAAAGAATTATTATTATTTTTTTTTAAATCCAATAGTTTTTCTACTTTGTGACATTAAACTGTAAATCTATTTGATAATTAAAAAGACTTGT
>JBOFZK010000021.1:0-1006 GCA_051655145.1 Metamycoplasmataceae bacterium | reverse complement strand
TTCATCAATACGTCTGGTAATTGTGTAATCTGAGAGGAACTTTAGCTATTTCTTTAACTGCATCAGGGACGAGCATCTTGTTGACAGCGGCTTTGCAGGCAGGTAGCATTAATGTCTCTGCCACAGTGTGGGGCTTTTTTTGATTAGGCTACGAGTTCAGCTACTAGGTAGCCCACTTTGAGATCTCTCTCATTCACCTTTGTGTTTGTCATGAATAAACAATGTCATTATTGCGCCACCTACTGTTACCCAATTACTGTACACGGTGGAGTATTTTCATTACTCTGACAGTCACTACATCAGAGAAACAGCCACTAAACAATGCAAATTATTTTCAGTAACTTAATAACTTTTTTTTGGAGCAATATGAGACCAGCTCTCTCATCCACACTCCCAAATACATCAGTTGTTTGTAACCGTATCATACAAATAAATAGTTTAAAAATCATACATTGTGATTTCGGGATTTTTTATTTTAGATTATGTCTCTCACAGTGGACATGCACCTACGATGACAATTTCAGACCCCTCCATGATTTCTAAGTGGGAGAACTTGCAAAATAGCAGGGTGTTCAAATACTAATTTTCCTCACTGTATGTATATTTTGCAATGTTTCTTCTTATTTACATCTGTAAAAAATACCAAGGCTAAAAGGTAAATAAAACCTGTTTTCCACACTCTTTATTGTTCTTTTACCAGGTCGTAAGTGTTCCACCTGCTGCAAGTGTTCCACCTGCTTTACTCCACTCCTACTGCTGTAGCGCCCTCTACCTCCACCCCCACCATTATACAGCCTGCACTTACATTATCACTGCTCATTCATTATTTTCATATTTCAGTATTTACTCCACACGCAATTATCTCTGGAACGTCCCCAAAGCCTTTTATAGTCATATTGTCTTTTATTGAATAGAAGATTATTTGTGTTCTTTAAAACAGGAATTTTAAAAAGAGCTTTATATGTAATCATCATCATCATCATCATCATCATCATTATAATGTTTA
>JBOFZK010000020.1:0-2563 GCA_051655145.1 Metamycoplasmataceae bacterium | reverse complement strand
TGTCTGAACAGAAAACTGAAAAAAAAGTGTCTGAACAGAAAACTGGGAAAAAAAAGTGTCTGAACAGAAAACTGAAAAAAAAGTGTCTGAACAGAAAACTGGGAAAAAAAAGTGTCTGAACAGAAAACTGAAAAAAGTGTCTGAACAGAAAACTGAAAAAAGTGTCTGAACAGAAAACTGGGAAAAAAAAGTGTCTGAAAAAAAATGTCTGAATAGAAAACTGAAAAAAAAAGTGTATGAACAGAAAACTGAAAAAAGTGAAACTGAAAAAACATCTAAACTGTACAAACTCTTTGAGTCACTGGAACAAAACTTGTGTGTGTGTGTGTGTGTGTGTGTGTGCGCAGTTAGTGTTTGTTCGGTAAACGGAGTCTGAACACTGATACACAATTGGACAAAAGTGTAACATCCTGATTTAGAAGGAAAAACGCAGAACTCCACTGACGAGCAAAATCTGAACTGGACCCAACATGATTTCTAATCAAACTGCAACCTTCCAGACACAGAAAAAGCCCCTGAGACCGCGACCGAAATTCAAACACTGATGAGAAAGTTCATGTGTTGATCATTGTACAATAAATAAACCCATATTTCACTTGTTTATGGTTGTGTTTGTTCTGGAAAAATATTAAAATAAAACAAATTTGTTGGACATTCTCTTGAGTTTATGGTTCTTCTTCATGTAGTTTGTTTCGTCTTCACAGTCACCTCTTACATCTTACCTACATGTCAGTACCCCTGTGTCTCAGAGCAGAAGATCAGATGCTGGAGGGTAAAACTTTCTGCTGTTCATCTGAACCACACAAACTGCTTGAACCACAGACTCTGAACGTTCCTGAGAAGGGATTCATCATACAACGTGCAGGGTTTAAACACTGCTATCTGATTGGACAGATAGGCTGGTTTAGAACAGAGAGCGAATGAAAATGGAAAGTAGAAAAAAATTAGAATTCTCCTGAAAGCCAGCGTTCAGTTTTTCCTCCTATACAGTGCAGAGGGAAAACTTTTAACCAATAAAAAGAACTGACAGCATTTTAGTTGGAATATAAGCAGCCTTCCACTTCAGACTCCGCCCTTCGAATGAGGACTCGCTGTACACGTATAGTTCACCTCAGTGTCTCAAAAAGAGTGTGAAGTTCAGATGAATGCGTTACACGCTGAAATTTGAACAGGACGATGGTAAGTTTTGTTTAAGGGTTTATTGGTTGATTCTGAAAAATAGATTGTAACTTGACACAGCATGACTTTTCGTTACGTTCCAGACACCATAAAAGCCCCTGAGACTGGAACATTACATTAAAACACAGATAGTGAAGTGTATTCTGTTGCTTTTTCTCATCTTTTTTCTGTTTCTTTGTTGTTTTTGGTTCACTACTTTTTCTTTTTTCAGCAATTAGACATGTTTCTCAGAATCGAGTAATAAACCCTCACATGAAACTTCTCATTGTTGTGTAAAAATTACTCCGGGGCCGTGGCGTGTCTTGGCGTGACACGTTCATCCGAACGTTACACTTTTCCTGACACACTGAGGTGAGCCATACGAGTACAGAGAGTCCTCATTCAAAGGGCGGAGTCTAAATTCTGGGTGGGGAACTGGGAGGCGGCTTCAAGAAAGGACACGTGACAGTAGTAATAAATACACATTTACAGAGAGAAGATGCCACTCTGAAAAGAAACGTGCTGCAACTTTATTACTCGACTCACAATGGATCCTCCATCAGTCAGTTACACTCGACGTGAATTTGTGTACATTCGAATCAGTGAAGTACGTGATCCCACTGACTTCAACCAAAGCAGAAATCCAGATATAGAAACCGCAGTAAATGTTTTTTCATGGATTTACAGAATCATTAGTCTGATATACAGAACAAAACTTGAGAAAGTTCATGTGTTGATCATTGTACAATAAATAAACCCATATTTCACTTGTTTATGGTTGTGTTTGTTCTGGAAAAATATTAAAATAAAACAAATGTGTTGGACATTCTCTTGAGTTTATGGTTCTTCTTCATGTAGTTTGTTTCATCTTCACAGTCACCTCTTACATCTTACCTACATGTCAGTACCCCTGTGTCTCAGAGCAGGAGATCAGATGTTGGAGGGTAAAACTTTCTGCTGTTCATCTGAACCACACAAACTGCTTGAACCACAGACTCTGAACGGTCCTGAGAATGGAGTCATCATGCAACGTGCAGGGTTTTTTATTTTTGAAAAAAAGTTCAGTACTATTTTACATGGTGTTTGTTTGTTTGTTTTTATCCAGTATCCATTTTCTCTATCAGTATGGGTAAAATCCGCTATCGGTGGACCTCTAGTAAAAATCTGTATTGGGAGAGTAAATAGTTGTGAAGACTGAGAGAGACTCAGCTGTTCCTACATCAAGTGAAAGTTAGTTCCATCGTCTCAGTGCCAGAACAGAGAAGATTCTGGAAGGTCCTTGTAGCCTGAGAGATGGTGGGACCAGTCGAGAAGTGGTTGAGGATCAGTTTTTGATTTTTTAGGTGAACATCAGTGGTTTTTTTTTTTCAATTCGTTCACCTACAGGAAGCCTGTGGGAGCCTGA
>JBOFZK010000019.1:0-2422 GCA_051655145.1 Metamycoplasmataceae bacterium | reverse complement strand
TTACTTAAACTAATGCTGAAAGAAGTTGAAGAGTTTAAATATTTATTAAAAAAATGAACTAAAAATAAATTTCTTTTAGATACTAAAAACCAGTTTTTTGAAGATAGTTTTATTTCGACTATAAATAAAAATATTAAAAGTAACGATGAATTAATTAATGTTTTATCAAAAAGAATTAATGAACTTAAAAAAACACAATTAATGATTAGCGCTTTTGCTAAAGCTTATAATAAAAAAATTGATATTATTAAAAATAAAAATTTTAGTTTAAATGGTTTGCAAAAATATGAAATAAGTGCTAAAGAACATTTTAGGCAAATAGCGGAAAAAACTTTTAAACAAAAAAATATTTTCGATAAATTAATTAATGAAGATGAAGAAATTACTTTTAGTAAAGAAGGAGATGAAGAACAAGAACTTCTTTATTATTCAATGAAAGAAAAAGTTGTTATTAATCAAGAAGTAATTATAAAAATTCTTAAACATTTCCTTCCTTCTCCAACAGGAAATAATAGTAATATTAATAATTGATTAAAAAGCCTAATTAGCAAAAACTTTAAAGTATTTGATGATAAGAAAATAATTGATGTTCTTTCTAAAGAATTAATCGATAGCGTTAATGTTATAGCTGATGGTATGGACTATGAAAATATGTCATTGGGGCAAAGATCTATATACGGAATAAAATATAAATTAAATAAATGTGATGATAATGAAATATTCATGGACCAACCAGAAGATAATTTAGATAATAAAACAATTGCTACAATTCTTCTGCCAATGATTCAAGATAAAAATAAGGCACAATTATTTATAATTACACATAATGCAAATATTGGTTTTCTTTCAAATCCCGAAAAAATGATAATAGCTGATTTAAAAAATAAAGAAATGCCTTATGAAATTGAAGAAATTTCTTATGATGATTCTAAAACATTATCAGTTAATTATTTAGAGGGTGGAAAAAAATATTTAACAGAAAGATTTAAAAAGATTATTAAAGGAGAATAAAATGATTTTAAAAATAGAAATAGAAGATAAAAAAACAGTTGTAGCTTTTGGAAAACATAAAATGTGAATTTATGAAGGATCGGAAGAATGAACTTTACAAAAAATAAATGAGTTCTTGATTAATTTATCTTCAGCAACTCCTGATGGAGAAAAAATAGAGATTGAATATAATGAAGAAATATTTGAAGAAAAAAATGATTTAATTTACAATCATATTGTTTCTTTATTTAAAGAATTTGTAAACGAATATAATAGTCAAATTGAAAAACAATAGTTTTATTGTTATTATTATTCTTTAATATATATTATGGCGAATTATTTTAATAAAATAAAAAATAAATGAACATTTAAATATTTTTTAAAATAATTAAATTTCATTTATTTTTTTTTATAAATTATTACATTTAATAAAGATATATTTATCTATTATTTTTTGTAAAAATATGATTAGAATTAATATTTTTTACTTCTATTATCATTTAGAATAAGAGGCATTTCATCACCATTATATCTAGTTGATGGGATTATATTAATTTTTGTTGTTATTAATGGATTATGTAGTTTAACAAATGAAAATCCATCATTAGATCTTAAACTTATTTGATTAGAACTAGTTCTTTCTCATTTAAAATTATCTATATTTCTATTAGTTACTCCATCAAATAAAAGATTTAAAATTCTAAGTCTTGTTACGAAAGCAGTATTTTCTAAAAATAAAGCATAAACATCTATTTGACGTATATCAATAATACCTTCTTTTGCAGTAATATTTAAAATATTAATGTATTTGTATAATGATGTTATAGTAGTATTACCTGCATTGTCGAAAAGAGAACCTGGTTTAACTATTAAAATTAGTTGACTATTACTATCATTACGAACAATGTCAAAATTATTAAAATTTGTTGTAGTAACTCCATCAAATAAATGAGATAAACCAAATACTTTTTGTTCTACTGTAGTTTCAGAAGAGAATATATCATCTAACATTTGACGAGTAACATCATTAATTCCTTGTTTTGGAGTTATACCTAAAATTGTAATTATTGCAAATGTTGATTTTATTGATTTAGTATTTATAGATCCAAAAGCATATCCGGATCTAGCTGTTAAAGTAATTTCTTTAGCGCCAGTAATTTGAGCATCAAAAGTTAAAAGATTATTATTGTTAATTCCTTCGAATAATTTAGATAATGCCCCTACTTTTTCTGCTGTATTTGAAGATCCAACCATAGCATTAATTTCTGTTTGAGTAATATTTACTGGTCCAGATTTTACTTTTATACCTAAAAGAATAATAAGTTTAATTTGTGCTTTTATAGAAAATGTTGATAAATCTCCAAAAGCAAAACCTTGATTAGCTCTTAAAATAATTTCTGTATCAATAATTTTCTCAGCTGTTACATTAGTT
>JBOFZK010000018.1:0-10161 GCA_051655145.1 Metamycoplasmataceae bacterium | reverse complement strand
TATAATATAAGAGATAAGTAAATTTTTATTTATATTTAATATTTTTATAAAATATGAAGGGTTTATATGAGAAAAAAAATTATATTATATTCGTGCTTAGTTTCTGTTATTTTATCAGTAGCATCAATAGCAACAATTGTTGCAATAATACCACTTAAAAATAATTTAATTAATAATAATAGTGTTAATAATTTAAAAATAGAACCTAATCTTGAAACAGTTAGTCTTTCTCAAATAGAACTTGATACAATACTATCAAATACAGAACCAGTTAATGAAAGACTTATTGTTTTATCAAAATTATTTACTGGAGTAACTGAGGAAAATATAAATAACTTTATAATAGAAAATGTTTTAAGTGAAACGATTATTTTAATTGCAAATCAAGATTATTTTTTTAATTCAGTAGGTATAAAAACAATAACTGTTAATATTCAAGTTGTTTAAATTTTAATTATAATTAAAAAAATAATCTAAAATGTTAAAATAAATCATATTTTCTTATTTAATATTATAATATAAGTAAGTTTTTATTATATTTATATGTTTTTATAAAATAAGAAAGGTTTATATGAGTAAAAAATTTGTTGTTAGATCAGGTATAGTTTCAAGCTTTATTAATTTGTTATCAATAACATCAATAATAACTGTAGTTGTTTTAATTTCGTTAAGAAATCCTCTAACAAGTAAAAATTTAAAAGTAGAACCTTATTCTGGAATTATTAATACTTCTAAAGAAGATATTGATACAATGATATCTACAACAGAACCAGTTAATAATAGAGTTACAGCTTTATCTAAATTATTTAAAGGAGTAACTAAAGAAAATATAAATAATTTTTCAGTAGAAAATGTTTTAAATGAATCAATTGCTTTAGTTGCTAATCAAGATTATTTTTTTAATTCTGAAGAAGTAAAAACAATAACTGCTAATTATAATATCGTACAAATTATAGATATAACAGCAAAACCAGGTATTAATGATATTATTCAAGCTGATTTTGATGCAATAAATTCAAATGATATTAAAGCAAAAGTTGCTTCTTTATCTAAAGCATTTGATGGAGTCACTGAACAAAATATTATTAATTGTACAATAGAAATAGTTTCTGATACAGAAATTACATTAAAAGCTAATCCAGGATTTGCTTTTGTTTCTGGTGGTGCAAATTTTATAAGTGCTAATGTTAGAGTTGTACAAATATTAAATATAACAGCAAAATCAGGAATTATAAATGTTTCTAATAAAGATATTGTAGATATGCTTTTAGTACAAAATTCGCCAGAAAAAATCACTGCTTTATCGAAATTATTTGAAGGAGTTGATGCTACAAATGTCGCTAATGTTGAAGCGGAAGAAATTTCAAATACAGTAATCACTTTAAAAGGAAAAAATGGTTATGTTTTCGGTTCTACAGGAGTAAGTTTTTTAACAGCCAATATTAATATTGTTTCAATTATAAATATATCATCAAAATCAGTAACAACAACTATTACTCAAGCTGATATTCAAGCAATGCTTTCAACTACTAATTCTACAGGAGAAAGAATTGCTGCTTTATCTAAATTATTTGATGGAGTAACTCCGGCCAATCTTCCTAATTTTACAGTAGAACAAACATCAGATACAGTAATTACTTTAAAAGCTAAAACAGGTTATGCTTTTGGTGCCGCAACAGAGCCTTCAATATCTTCAGATATTAGAATTATTACAATTTTAAATATAGTTCCTAATAGAGGAACAACTAATGTTCTTCAAGCAGATGTTGATTTAATGACTTCAAATGATCCTAAAATAAAGGTAACTGCTTTATCTAAAGTATTTACAGGAGTAACTGAAGGAAATGTTAATAATTTTGTAGTAGAAAAAACCACTAACGCAATTACTTTAAAAGCTAATCAAGGTTTTGCTTTTGTTTCTTCAGTAATAACTTCAATAAAAGCAGATATAATAATTACTACAATTTTAAATGTAAAAGCAAAAGTTGGAACACACAAAATCACTTCAAAAGATATTTTAGATATGACTTCATTGTCAAATCATCCAGCTAGATTAGCTGCTTTATCTAAATTATTTGATGGTCTTGATGCAACTAATGTAGTTAATGTTATAGCTGTAAGAACTTCTGATACAGTAATTACTTTAAATGCTAATACAGGATTCGCTTTTGGATCAATTGATATTACTTCTATAAATGCAAATATTGAAATTTCTACAGTTTTATCTATTTTTCCAAAATCAACATCAGCTATTAATGTTAGTCAAAAAAATGTTGATGATATGATTTCAACAACAAATTCATTAAGAGATAGAGTAAATGCTTTATCTATATTATTTGATGGAATAACTGAAGGGAATGTAGGTAATATAACAGTTACTAAAACTTCTGATACAGTAATTACATTAAACACTAAAAATGGTTATATTTTTGAAAATGCTACTTCTGTAACTGCAAACATTAAAATTACTTCAGTTTTAACTATATCAGCTAAATCAGGAACTGCAAATGTTAGTCCAGAAGATATTACTAATATGACTTCTTCTTCGGTTTCAGCCGCTGTTAAAGTAGCTGCTTTATCAAAATTATTCGATGGAGTTAATGCACAAAATGTAAATAATGTTACAGCTAAAAAAACATCTGATACATTAATTACATTAGAAGCTAATCCTGGATTTATTTTTAGTTCTAATACAACTACCTTAACTGCAAATATTAAAATTACTACAATTTTAAATATCTCAGTAAAAAATGGAACTCATAGTATTCTTCAAAGTGATGTTGATGCAATTACTTCAGCATCAACTGCAGCTCCAGTAAAAGTTGCTGCATTAAATAAAATATTTTCTGGAGTAACTGAGGCAGATTTAACTAAATTTACAATAACAAGACCTTCAAATTCAACAATTACTTTAAATGCTAATACTGGATATGCTTTTGGATCAGTAAATACAACTTCTTTAACTGCTAATATTAAAGCAATTACAATTTTAAATATAACAGCTAAAAGTGGAAAAATTTCAATAACTGAAACTGATTTTGCAAATCTTTCTTCTTCTAATAATACAAACAAAATACAAGCATTATCTTTATTATTTAATGGAGTTAATCAAGGAAATTTATTTAATTTTTTCATTAACATTAATTCACAAACAGAAGTAACTTTAAGAGCTAATGATGGTTATGCTTTCGGTTCAATAAATAATTTTTCTGTAAAAGCAAATTTCCAAGTTTTCAAAATTATTAATATAACAAGAAAAACAGAAAGAGTTACTATTACACAAAGAGATGTTGATGTAGTATCTAGTTCAAAAAATCCTGCAACTTTAAGAGTTGTTTCATTAAGTAAAATGTTTGATGGAGTTAATATAAATAATGTTGATTTAGTTAGAGCAGAATTATCACCATTTGGAAGAGATAGAATGGCTTTATATGCAAATGCAGGTTATGCTTTTGTCGATGAATATGGAATTACTACTGATATTGGAACAAATGTTACAGTTGTTCCAAGATTTGCTGATTATGAAAAAAATAATTTATTTTATAGACCAATTAATTCAGATAAAAAAAATAGAAAATAAAAAATACTATATTATTTAATTAATATAATATTAATTATAAAAATCAATTATTAAAGAGAGAAGATTATGAATTGAAAACAAAAATTTATGTTTATTTTTTTACAAGTAATAACTTTTGGTTTAATTTGAATATATTGAAAAAGATTAAAAACTGAAAAAAATGATACTTTAATCCAAGATGAAAAAATTACAATTAATGTAGAAAAAATTATTGAAGAATTAGGTGGATATGAAAATATTATTAATGTTGTAAAAACATATTCTAAATTAAAAATATTTTTTAAAAATAAAGAATTAATTAATGTTGAAAATATAAAAGAAATTAAAGGTGTTTCTGGAATATTTATTAATGATAAATCAATCGATTTAATAGTTGGTCCACAATCAGGAATTATTTATGATAAATATTTCGATAAGAAAGAAGTTGAATAAGTGAAAATAGGTTTATTTGGAGGAAGTTTTAATCCAATAACAAAAGCTCATTTAGAAATAGCTGAAGAAGCTATTAAAGAATTAAATTTAGATAGTTTATATTTTATTCCGGCTAATATTAACGTAAATAAAAAAAAGTTTAAACTAGTTGCTGGAGATCAAAGAATTAAAATGATTGAATTAGTTTTAAAAGATAAGATGAAGGTTTCTGATTTTGAAATTAAAAGAGAAGGAATTAGTTATACCTATAAAACAATAGAATATTTTAAAAATAAATTTCCTTTAGATGAACTTTTTTTTATAATAGGTAATGATAATTTAAAAAATTTAAATGATTGAAAAAACATTGATTATATTAGTGAAAATAGTAAAATTGTTGTTTGTAAAAGAGGAGAATGAAAAAAACATCTTAACTTTAAAAAATATAATTGTTTATTAATAGAGAAAAGTTTTGATCCTATATCTTCTTCATCTTTTATTAGAGGTAATTTTTATTTTGTTGATAAGAAAGTAAGAAAATATATTTTTGATAATTTTTTATATTGAGAACAAATTTTAGAAAACACTTTAACTCAGGAAAGATTTAATCATTGTAAAAATACAGCACTATTTGCAACTGAACTTTCTAAGGTTTTAAAGATTAATCCTAAAGATGCTTATTTTGGCGGCCTTTTGCATGATATAACGAAGCAATGGTCAGAAGAAAAAGCAAGAGCATTTTTAGCTAAATATAATTTTAATGAAAACATTCCAAAATATATGCTCCACCAAGAAACTGCTTTTGTTTTATTAACGAAAGTATTTGGCGCTGATGATAATAACATAATAGCAAATGCTATAAGAAAACATACCTCATTGGATTTAGAATTAAATGATTTTGACAAAATGATTTTTATGGCTGATAAAATTTGTAAAGGAAGAAGGTGAGAGGGTATTCAGGAAATAAGAAAAAAATCATTTTTAAATTTTGATGATTCCTTCAAAAAGGTAGTTAAAATTACAAATGAATTTAATATAAATAAAGGAATTACATTTACTAAGGAGCAACAAAAAATATATGATAAATGAAGTTAAAAATATAGGATTAATAATAGCAGATCCTAAGGAAATTAATCAAATTAATTTTTCTAAAATTGAACAAAAAGAAAAATTTACTATTTATAAAATAAATGATAATACAAATATGGTTGTAGTTAACAGTGGAATAGGCTTAGTAAATGCAGCTGCTGCTACTCAAGAATTAATAGATAAATTTAATATTACTTTTTTATTAAATTATGGAGCAGTAGGGGCAAGTGGAAATAATCTTAATTTATTTGATGTAATTATTCCAGAAAAAATATTTTGCCATGATGCAATAACCCCTTGATATCAAAGAGGAGTAATTCCTGGGGAAAAATCTTTTTTTTATAATTCTATAATAAAAGATAAAATAAATATATCTTCAGGGAATTCTTTTATTAGTAATCTTAAAACAGTAAATGAGATTAATGAACATTACCAGGCAAATTTATTTGATATGGAAACATATGCTTATGCTGCAATTTGTCATAAAAAAAATATTCCTTTTTTAACTATTAAAGTAATTTCTGATATTATCGAACAAACAGAAAATAAAATTGAAAAAGTAAATGAAAATATTTCATTAGCTTCAGCAAAAGCTTTAATTGAATTAGATAAGTTTATAAGAGAAAAATTTGTTTAATTATTAATTTATATTTTATTTATTTTAGCTTCTAATTTTAAATGAGAAAGAAAACTAAATCCTGGATTAGCTGTTAAAGTAATTAAATTGTTAACTTGATCAAATGCAACAACAAAGTTAGCTAAATTAGCAACTGTTAAATCAGCCCCTTCGAATAATAATTTTAAAGCATTAAGTTTTGCTTGATCATTGGTAGGTGAAATCATTACATTAATATCTGCTTGTGAAACATTGATTATTCCTTGTTTAGCTATTATATTTAAAGCAGTATTTGAAATAAAATTTGATATTGTAATTTTATTATTTGCATCAAGATTAATTTTTAATTGAACATTAATTGGTAAACTTGATAATCAATAACTTAATCTTAATCTACAAATAATAGTTAAGGTATTAGTTTCTATAACTCCTTCTCCTAAATTCTCTATAACTAATGAAGGAATTCCATATTTATCAAAACTAGGTCCTGTAGTTGGAATATTGAAAAAATTAAGTTTATTAAGGACTATATTATTTAATCCATTTAGTTTATATTCATTATTATAAAATTCTTGTAAACTGTTATATACATTTTGTTCTAATTTATAAGAAAAACCAACATTTGCAAATGTAACACTTTTTTCAAATTCTGCAATTATATTATCTGATATTTGAATATCAGAAAGAAGATTAGGATTTTTTAAAATTATACTTCTTTCAAATTTATATGAATCAATAGTTACATCTCCTATATATACCTCTAAATTCAATTCAATTTCACTTCCATCACCAGAAATTTCCATACTTTTAATTCCTATTGAAAAACTATTTGCTGTAAGATCATTTAAAATACCAGTTTGATCCTCAGTAGCTAGTGGTTTTGTTCATGTAACTTTAAAACCTAGTGGTTGGTTTATTCCAGTTGGTAATGAATTCATTCCTCCATTTGGAAGGATTTTAAGACCGTTATTATTATCAAAAATTTGTCCATAATTTTTATTAATGTTTTCTAGGAAAATTTTATTATAATATTCATTTAAAAATGTAAATGATACATTTCCATTAAATCCAATATCAGTTATAAAATTTGGAATTATCATAGGTTCTATTAATAATATATTATTATTTAAACCAGAACTTAAAATATTTTGAATTTTTTCACCTTGTTCTTGTGGTTTTGAAATTTTAAAATCTATTAAATTAGATGAATCAATAACAATTCTTTCTTCATAATATAATGAAGTATTTTTACCTGCAAAAATAACTACTTCAAATTGAAGAACATTTGAATTTCCTGGTTTAGCAAATGAGATATTTTCATAAGCTATTTCTACACCAGCTGAAGACGCTTTACTTTTAGATAAAGATGATAATTTAAATTCTAATCTATTATCTTTTTTTACTTGTTCAACAGTTTTATCTTTTATTTCATAATTATCATTTCCAATTTTTTTAATAATCAATGAATCACTTAATTCTAAAATATCACTTTCTTTAGCAATAAAATTCTTTACTTTAGTTTTAGGATCATCTTCCCCAATTTCTATAAAAAATCCTGTTAATGTA
This sequence comes from Metamycoplasmataceae bacterium, assembly GCA_051655145.1. GTDB lineage: Bacteria > Bacillota_I > Bacilli_A > Mycoplasmatales > Metamycoplasmataceae > UBA710. The sequence goes on along the minus strand of JBOFZK010000018.1, from coordinate 2,899 downwards.
ATTTGAGAATAAGTATCTCAATATAAATCATAATTATAATCTCCAATTTGGAATTCATAACTTACTATTAAATCAGAAGGTCTTAAATTGTCTTGATAAACATTAGTTATATTTAATTTTATTCCATAATCTTTTACATATTTTTCTAAAAAAGGACTAAGAGTTAAATCATCTTTAGTAATTTTTTTTGCAAAAGTATTATTAATTAAATTATTAGAAGCATTATAAAATCTTTTATCTAAAACAAAAGAAGAAGCATCTGCAGTAGTAACTACTTTTTCTATATTTGAATTTTGTATTTTATTTACTAATTCAATACCTCTTACTTGGTTTTCGCTTTGCTTAAATCCAAATATTCTTGAAGAACCTACAGGAACAATTTTAGAATATTGATTTTCTCCTTGTCCTAATGAAAAACTAACATAAAAATTCGGAATTGTAGAATCGGAAGTATTAGGAGTTACATATAAAATATTTTGATTAGCATTATAAAGAAAGAAATTTACTTCAATTCCTCTTTGTTTTGTATAAAATTCAATAATACTTGGATTTGTAAAAGAAAATAAATTATTTTTATATGCTTCTAAAACTGTCATATTATTTTTAGTTTTTTCATCACCTATAAATTTAAAAGCTGTTTCAAAACGCTCACTAATTACTAATTTTTTATTTTCATTTGGAACATTAAAATTATTAACAAAATCAGATACAAGTTCTTTATTTTTTTGATATTCTGATGAATAAGTAGGCTCTATTTTTTTGTTTAAGAAAAACATAAAAGGAGTAACTACAGAAATTGTAACTAGAAAAAAAGAAATAGAAAAAATCGAAAATATTTTTGCTGTTTTTCTAAGTTTTTGAGTATTATTTTTTTTCATAATTATTATATTATTATATAATAAAATCTAATTTTTAAATATCCCGTCTATTTTTTGATTTAGATAGTCAACACTGATAATTTTTACTAAAACATTTTCCCCTAATTTATACTCTTTATTATCATTAAATAATTTTGTTTCGTTTTCGCTTATAGAAAAAGGCCCATTTTTAATATTTTCAATTGCTACAAGAACGGTCGCTTTATTTTTAAGTTCTACAAAAATACCAAATTTTTTAATTGTTACAATTGTTCCTTCAAAACTTTCTTCAATTTTATTTTCATAATATTGAGAAAGTTTCATTCCAGTTACATTTCTTTCTAAAATTACTGCGGTTTCTTCAGCTGATGAAGAATGATTTGCTATATATTCAATTGTTTTTTTAATTTCTAATAAAAATGAATTATTTTTATTTATTACTAATTCTCTTAAAATACGATGAATAATTAAATCTGGATATCTTCTTATAGGAGAAGTAAAATGAGTATAATAATCTAGTCCTAGACCAAAATGCCCTATATTAGTAGTAGAATACTTTGCTTTTGACATTGTTCTTAAAATATTTATTTTCATTAGATCATCATTTTTAATTTTAAAAATATCATTAATTTTTTCAAATAATAAAGATCAGTTTTCTTCTTTTGGAAGTTGAACATTAATATTTAAAAAAGATAAAATATTTTGAAGAGAATTTATTTTTTCTTCACTTGGATAAGCATGAACTCTATAAAGAGATGGTAATTTAAGATTATAAATAGTTTTAGCTACTTCTTCATTAGCTAAAACCATAAAAATTTCAATCATTTTTTCACTAAGTCCTCTTTCTCTAATTTTGATCTCTTGTGTAACTCCCTTATTATCTAAAATAATTTTTGGTTCATCTATTTCTAAATTAACATAACCCTTTTTAAGTCTGTTTTCATCAATTATATTTGCTAAATCTAAAGAATTAGAAAGCATTTTAAATAAATCTTTTTCATCTTTTATTCAATTATTTTGATAATCATTTACTTCGTTATAAGTAAGTCTAAATTTAGAATTAATTAATGCTGGAAATATATTTTTACTTTGAATAATCCCTTTTTTATTAAGAATAACTTCTAAAGCAATTACATTACGATCAACATTTGGATTTAATGAACATATTCCATTAGATATTTTTTCAGGAAGCATTGGAATAACTTTATCTATTAAATAAATTGATGTTCCTCTTTCTCTAGCTTCAATATCAATTGGATCATTGTTTTTAATATAATATGCTACATCGGCAATATAAACACCTAATTTATATCCCTCTTCTATTTCTTCAACTAAAATAGCATCATCAAAATCTTTTGTATCATTTCCATCAATTGTAACTATTAATTTATCTCTTAAATCTTTTCTTCCTTCATCTAATTTACTAACAGTATCGGGAATGTTTTGGAGGGAAGCATCTAATTTGGATTTAAATTCTTTTTTAACTCCTGAAGATAAAATTAATAATTCAATATCGGCATATGGAGTATTTTTATCTTTAAGTTTTTTAATTATTTCAATAAAAACAATATCTTCATCAACTTTAGAAATTTCTGCTTCTACAAAATAATCAATATATTCATTATTAAAATTAGAAATTTTTATTTCTTTTTTGATATTTTCATTTATAACTTTAACTTTAATTTCGTTTTCTTCTTTGGTTATAAGAGCAAATACTTTTTTAATAGAATGAGATATTGTAAAATTTATAGAAGCTTTAAAATTATTTGCCCCATATTTATATAAATTTACATTTACAAGATCCTTATTTAAAGAATTTTTAAGATATTTGGCATGGATAAAAAATGATTTATCTTCATAAATTATTAATCCAAATCCCTTGCTTGTTATTATAAGATTAGATTCTATTGTAGTAATTAATTCTAATGGGAAGTAATTTTGATCTCTATCTTTTTCTATAATATTTTTTTTACAAAGATCAAATAAAAAATTTGATAATGATTTATTACTAAATTTATCAATTCTAAATTTTTGAGCTATTT
>JBOFZK010000017.1:0-14835 GCA_051655145.1 Metamycoplasmataceae bacterium | reverse complement strand
AAACCTTGATTAGCTCTTAAAATAATTTCTGTATCAATAATTTTCTCAGCTGTTACATTAGTTATATTTTCAAGAGTTAGTCCATCAAATAATTTAGATAAAGCAGGAAATTTTAAATTAACATCTGAAGAAAGCATATTATTAATATCTTCTTGAGTAACTTCAATTCTTGTTGATTTTGGAGTTATTCTTAAAAGAGTAATAGTTTTAATGCTTGCTTTTATAGAAGTAGAATTATTTTGAAGGAAAAGGAAATTTTCATTAATTGTATTTAAAGTAATTTCTGTATTAGATGTTTTAACTGCTCTAACATTTATAACATTTTGAAGATTAATTCCATCAAAAACTTTAGATAAAGCTGCTACTCTTTCTGATAATTGGTTTGCTGTTGAAGTCATAGCAATTATATCTGACTCAGTAATATCAGGAATATTAGCTTTAGGTGATATATTTAAAATTGTAACAATTCTAATATTTGATATTATAGATTTAGTGCCTACTGAACCTATGAAATATCCATCATTAGCTACTAAAGTAATTGTTATTTCAGAAGTTTTTTCTGCTCTAACATGGTTAACTGTTTCTCCATTAATACCTTCAAATAATTTAGATAAAGCTGTTATTCTTTTTTGTATTTCAAATACTGAAATCATATCTAAAAAATCTTGATTAGTAATATTATTAGTTCCCGCTTTTGGTTTAATATCTAAAATAGTAGCAATTTGGTAGTTTGCTGATATAGAAGTTGTTGAAATAAATCCAAAAGCAAATCCTTCTTTAGCTTTTAAAGTAATAGTATTAGCTGCATTTTCTACTGTAAATTTATCAACATCCCCTTCAGTTACTCCATCAAATAATTTTAATAAAGCTGCTGCTCTTTGAGCTGCTGTATTTGAAGTTGAAGTCATTGCATCTATTTCTGCTTGAGAAACGTTTATAGTTCCTCCTTTTGGTTTTATATTAAGAACAGTTATAACTTTATTAATATCTGCTCCTAAAGAATCTGCTAATGTAGAACCAAAAGCAAAACCAGGCTTAGCTTTTAAAGCAATTACTGTACCAGTTCTTTCAACTGTAAAATTACCAACATTTGATTCAGTTATTCCATCAAATAATTTAGATAAAGCAACAACTCTTTGAGCCGGTGAATTTGTAGTTGAAAGCATTGCAGCAATATCTTCTTCTGTAATATTAGGAACTGTAGTTCTTGTAGTTATATTTAAAATTTGAACAATACTAATATTAGCTGTTATTGCAGTTGTTTCTGAAGTTCCGAAATAGAATCCTGGATTAGATCTCAATGTAATTTTATTATTAGAAGTTTTTTCAGCTTTAATATTAACAATGTTTGATTCATTTATTCCATCAAACACTTTAGATAGTGCAGCTATTTTTTCTGGAGAATTTGAAGTTGAAATCATATTTGATACATCAGCATCAGAAACACTAATAGTTCCTGCTTTTACTGTTATATTTAAAATTCCAGCTATTTTAAATTCTACAGATATAGAAGGTGATGTCTCGAAAGCAAATGCAAATCCATCATTTGCTATTAAAGTAATTTTTGTATCGCTGGCATCAATTGTAAAGTTAACAAGATTTGCTTCAGTTACTCCTTCAAATAAATTAGATAATGCAGCTACTTTTTGTGTTGGTGTACTTGTAGTTGAAAATATTATATCGAAGTCTGATTGAGAAAAACTGATAACTCCTGTCATCGGTAATATTTCTATAATTTCAACAATTCTAAAACTTGAATTTAATGTTTTTACATCTTCAGAATTAAAGAAGTAATCTTCTTGTGCTGTTAAAATAATTGTTGACTCAAGGCCTTCTTCAGCTAAAATGTGAACAACATTTGATTCTGTTACTCCATTAAATATTTTAGATAAAGCAAAAGCTCTATCTAAAGGAGTATTTGTAGTTGATATCATTTCTCCAATATCTGATTGAAAAATACCACTAACCCCTTCTTTTGGTGTTATGTTTAAATTTTTAGGATTTCCTACATTGTTTTTAATCGGTATTAAAACCGCTACTGTTGTAATCGCGGCTGCTGATAATACACCAGCAGACACACACGATCATAAAATCATTTTTTTTCCCATTATAAAACCTTTCTTATAAATAGAATTATGTTAATTCTACCTATAATAATATTCCTTTTCTATATTATGTTTCATTCTAATTATATTATATATTGTGGTTTTCTTACTAAAAAATAATAATTTTATAATTGAATTATTAATAGTTTTTTGGTTTTTCAAAATATTAACTATGTTAAGTAATATATATAAAAACAACATATTTACCTATTTTATTTTATAAGGCATAGCTGTTAATGAAGGCAATTCTACCCCATTTTCTACAAAAGTATATCCATTTTTAGCAGTTATTGTAACCACATTAGTTTCTTTTACTATTGAAAAAGTTAGGTTTTGAACATTTGCAGGTGTTACAAATTGAAACAAATAACCTAGTGCTACTGTTTGAGCGGCCGTTATTGTTGGTGAAGGGGTTTTTAGGGCTATATCTCATTGAGCATCAAAAGAAACTTGGTGATCTTTATTATTAATTCCTAAATTAATCTTTTTATCCTTATATACAGTTGATTTCAATGATTCTTGATTATTTATTTTATAATTTTCTTTAGCCGTTAAAGTAACAATTTTAGTTGATGTATCAACCGCTACTATAAAACTGTTTTGGTTTATATCAATAAGATCTTCTCCTGAAAATAGTTTTTTAAGAACTGTTAGTTGTTGCGGGGTATTTTGTTTTTCTAAATCTGCTACTTCAATAATATTAAGGTCTGCTGCCGTTGGTAGAGCGGCTATAGTTAAATTAAATGTATATATATTTGAATTTAAAGAACCTTTGTTATTAATTGCATATCCATCTTTAGCTGTTAAAATTATTATGTTTTTTGCTGAATCAACTAAAATAGAAAAATTAGCTTGGTTTTGAGGGGTTAAGTCTTTTCCTTCAAATAACTTTTTAAGGGTTGTTAATTGAGCATCGCTAATTGATCCTTGTAGAGTTGTAATCTCTGTTCCTGTAATAATACCTGGTTTTGCTATAGCAGTGATAGTTAAATTATTAGTTGGGTTTATAGCTTCTAATTTATAAGCAGTTGATGATAAGGAAGTTTTACCAGAAATTGTATAACCTTCCGCCGCTGTTAAAGTAACAATTTTTGTATTGGTATTAACTGAAACAGTAAAATGGCTTTGGTTTTGAGTATTTAAGTCTTTTCCATCAAATAATTTTTTAAGTATTGGAAATTGCTTAACAGCATTTGTTCCTTGTAAATCAGTAACCTCTGATAATTTAAGCGTTGCTGCCGTTAAAATAGTGGTAATAATTAAATTATTAGTTGGAGCTATTGTTTCTATTGTATAAGTATTTGATGCTATTGAATCTTTACCATTAATTGTATAACCGGGCTTAGATGTTAAAGTAACTATTTTTTTATTTTTGTCAATTGAAATACTAAATTTATTTTGATTTTCACTTGTAAGATCTGTTCCATCAAATAATTTTTTAAGTATTGGTAATTGGACAGAAGGATCTTTTCCTTCTAAAATACTAATATCAGGTTTGATAATTTTAGGTGATGTTTTAGCTGTAATTTTCAATTCATCTTTTATAGGTGCTTCACTAGAACAAGAAATTGCCACAATTATAGGAGAAGTTATTGCTATAATTGATAAAAATCCTAGTGAAATTAATGTTTTTTTGGTCATTTTTTTCCCCTTTAAAATTTATTCTTTTTACATATAAATTTTATCATTTTCTTTATTTGGCAAAACAAAAAACAAAAATATGATTATTAATATAATCATTTTTTTAATTCTTTATTTTGTCTTAATATTGGAAAAATAAACTTTTATTATCTTGTTTTATAAGGTAAACAAGTTAATGAAGGAAGTTCTTGCCCTGTTTTTTGGTCTACAAATGTATAACCAGGTTTAGCTGTTATAGTAACAATATTATCTTGTGTTACTATATAAGTAAAATTTTTAGCATTTGATGTTGTTACAAATTGAAATAAATATCCAAGAGCAGCTACCTGATCTGCTGTTATTGTTGGTGATGGTGTTTTTAGTGCTACATCTCATTTACGATCAAATGTAACTGAGTGATCTCTATTATTAATCCCTAAATTAATTTTTATATCTTTATATGGAAGGGAATTTAAAGAAGCTTGATTATTAATTGTATAATTTTCTTTAGCTGTTAAAGTAACTATTCTTGTAGCTTTATCAATTTTAATAGTAAAATTAGCTTGGTTTTCAGTTGTAAGATCTATGCCATCAAATAATTTTTTAAGTGCATTAAGTTGTTGAGGAGTATTTTGTTTTTCTAAATCCTCAGCTTCTCATATATTTAAACCACCAGCTGTTTGTTTAGATGCAATTATTAAATTAATTTTTCCAATTGCATATGGCATTGAATTTAATGAAGGATTATTATTGATTAAATAACCATCTTTAGCTGTTAAAGTAACTATTTTTGTGCTTTTATTAACCGCAACTGTAAAATGAGCTTGATTTTCAGGATTAAGATCCGTTCCTTCAAATAATTTTTTAAGAGCATTAAGTTGTTGAGGAGTATTTTGTTTTTCTAAATCATCCACTTCTTGCAGATTAAAATTTTTGGGATTTTGTTTAATTGTAATTGTTAAATTAATTTTTTGAAAGGTATATGTAACTGATTCTAATGAAGTAGTATTATTAATTAAAAATCCAGGTTTTGGTTTTAAAACAATAATATTAACACCAGTTTTTTTCTCTATTGTAATATTATTAATATTTTTATCATCAATTCCATTAAATAATTTAGATAAAGCGGTTATTTTATCAGCTATTGAACTTGTTACTGAAATCATTTTATCAACGTCGGCTTGCGAAACATTAATAGCGCCTGTTTTGGCTGTTATATTTAAGATTTCTACAATTGTCTCAATACTTGCTTTTGTAGTCTCTACTAATGATTCACCAAAAGCATAACCTTTAATAGCTTTTAAAAGAATTTCTTTTGTTGTTGGTCTTTGTACTGTAAAACTAGCAACATTTCCTTCAGTTACTCCATCAAATATTTTAGATAAAGCGGCTGCTCTTTCTTTTCCTGTATTAGTTGGTGACATCATTGCTTGAATATCAGCTTCTGTAATATTACCTATTGTTTTTTTAGGACTTATATTTAATCTAACAACAATATTAATATTGACTTTTATAGAAGTTGCGTTTTGATTGAATGTATAACTATTAAGTGCATTTAAGGTAATTACTGTATCAGAAGTTTTTACTGCTTTAACATTAACTACGTTTCTTTCATTTACTCCATCAAATAATTTAGATAAGGCAGCTATTCTATCTTTAGGAGCATTTGAAGTTGAAATCATTGCATCAATATCTGCTTGAGTAATATTAATTATTCCAGGTTTTGGTTTTATATCTAAAAAGGAAACAACTTTAATAACAGCTCTTATTGAAGTGATATTTCCAGAACCAAAGGTAAAACCATTAAGAGTATTTAAAGCTATGGTTGTAACAGAAGCTCTTACAGCTCTTACATTCACTACATTTAATTCAGTTACTCCATCAAATAATTTAGATAAGGCTGTTGCTCTATCTTTTGTAGAAGCTGTAGATGAAATCATTATATTAACATCTTCTTGATTAATATTAATAGTTCCACCTTTTGGTTTTATTTCTAAAATTTTTCTAATTTTAATATTTGCTTTAATTGAGGATGATCCTGAAGAACCAAAAGCAAATCCTTCTTTAGCTAATAAAGTAATTGCTGTATCAGATGTTTTTTGGATTCTAAAACTATTAAGATTTCTCGAATTAACTCCATCAAATAATATTGATAAAATTAATATTTTATCAGTATCTGAAGTTGTAGTTGCCAACATATCATCAATATCTTTTTGAGAAATATTAATTATTCCTCTTTTTGGGGTTATATTTAAAATATCAACTATTTTAAAATTAGCTTTTATTGATTTAATATTTTCCGAATTAAAAAAGAAATTACCATTAGCATTTAAGGCAATTTCTGTATTAGATGGTTTAGTTATTTCAATATTTTTAATATTCGATTCATTAACTCCTTTAAATAATTTTAATAAAGACATTACTTTATTTTTTATTGGAGTTGTAGCTGATGTTATAGAATCTATATCCGCTTGAGAAATATTTATAATTCCTGTATTAGAAGATATTTTTAAATTATTAACATTATCTCTTTTTTGAGAAAGAGAAAAAACAGTTGCTACTGTTCCTGCTGATACTAATGCTACAGAACCCAAAGTTAAACCTATTATTAAACCTAATTTTTTTGTCATTTTAGCCTTTCATAAATATAAATATCTCTACTTATATTATATTCCCAATAAATAAATTTATTTATTAAATATTTCTATAAAAATTTTTTATTTTCCTTTTTAAGAAGGATTACATGTTAAAAATCTATTTGATTCTAATTCAGGTTTTCCAGTATTATCAGATGGTCTTGATACAAAGAAATAACCGTAATTTGCTTTTAAAGTAACTTTTTTAGTTACAGTATTAACTGAAAAAGTAAAGTTATAAAAGTTCTTAACATTAATTCCTTTAAATAATTTATCAAGTACTTTTATTTGTTGTAAATAATTACCAGTAGTTGATGGAGCATTTAATAAATTAATTTCGCTTGTTCCCAATATAGCTTGTTGATTAATTGGAGTAATAAATAAAGAAGAATTAATAAGAGAATATGGAGTTGAATTTAATGAAGCTGCGCTATTAATTGTATAGCCATTTTTCCCTGTTAGGGTAATTATATTTTTCGCTGTATCAACTGTTATAGAAAATAATGGTTGGAATTCTTTTATAAGATCTATTCCTGTAAATAATTTTTTAAGAATTATTAATTGATCAGGTAAATTTTGTCCAGTTAAAATGCTTACTTCAGATGCATTAAGTGATGCTGATTGAGCTATTGCTTTAATATCTAAATTTTTAGAATCTGGTAATTTAATTGTATAAGGAGTTGATTCTAATCTAATAGGACCTGATATTTCATGTACTTGCCCAAAGAAATAACCATTATTAGCATGTAAAAGTACTGTATTTGTTTTTTCATTAACTGAAAAATTTAATTTTCCAAAATTTCTATCACTAATTCCTGTAAATAATTTTGAAAGGATTGCTATTTGATTATCGACATTTTCTGGTATTGATTGAGCTTCTATTACATTAACTTCAGTTGGAGTTAATTCTACAGATTGATTAATCTTAGCTATTACTAGAGGAAGTTTAGCATTATTATATTTAGTTGAATTTATTGATGAAGCATTATTAATTAAATAACCATTTTGTCCTGTTAAAGTAACTATATTATTTGTTGTATCTATTGAAACACTTAAATTATCTTTATTTGTAGCATTAAGATCTGAACCACCAAATAATTTTTGAAGAACTGGTAACATTGCATTAAAATCATTTCCTTCTAAAGTAGAAACTTCAGTAGTAGTAAGAATTGCTGGTTGAGTTATAGCTGAAATATTTAAATTTTTAGATGGAATTACTTCCAATGAATAAGTGTTTGAATCTAATATAGGACTTGATTTATCAAAAACATACCCTGAATTTGCTGATAAAGTAATAATTTTATTTTTAATATTAATTGATGAAATCGCAAAATGAGCTTGATTTGTTATATTAAGATCTGGTCCGGTAAATAATTTTTTAAGAACTGGGAATTGTTTAACTGTATCTGTTCCTTCTAAAATAGAAATATCGCCTGCTAATAATTTTGGATTAGATACTTTTGTAATATTTAAAACAACATTATTAGTAACAATAGTATAAATATTTGAATCTAAAGTATTATTTCCATTAATTGTATAACCATTTTTACCTGTTAAAGTTACTATCTTTGTTGATGTATCAATTGAAAAACTAAAATTAACTTGATTAGTTACATTAAGATCTGTACCTGTAAATAATTTTTTAAGAACTGGTAATTGTAATAAATTATTTGTTCCTTGTAAAATAGCAATATCTTCATTTAATAATTTTGGATCTGGAGTTTTAGTAATATTTAAATTTTTATCAATTGGAGGCGTTTCAATTGTAAAAGGATTTGAAACTAATGTAGTAATTGCGTGATGATCAAAAACATAACCTTTATTAGCTGTCAGTGTAACTATATTATTACTTTTATCAAATTTATATGTAATATTTTTTATATTAATTTCATTAAGGCCCATAAATAATTTTTGAAGAACTTGTAAATGCTTAGTTGTATCTGTTCCTTCTAAAGCAGTTACATCAATAGTTAATAATTTTGGTGAAGAAATTGTTGTTATATTTAAATTTATATCAGTTGGGGTTGTTTCGATTGTAAAGGCATTTGAAACTAATGTAGGACTTGCTTGATTAAAAACATAACCTGGATTAGCTGTTAGTGTAACTATGCTTTTACTTTTATCAAATTTAGAAGTAATATTTTTTATATTAGTTTCATTAATGCCCATAAATAATTTTTGAAAAACTGGTAAAAATTTAGTTGTATCTGTTCCTTCTAAAATAGTTACATCAGTGGCTAATAATTTTGGTGTAGCAATTGCTATAATATTTAAAACAACATTATTAGTGATAATAGTATATGGTGTTGAATTTAAACTAGGTTGAGAATTAATTGTATAACCATTTTTACCTGTTAAAGTAACTATATTTTTCGATGTATCAACTGTAATTGAAAAATTTATTAGATTTTCTTTTTTAAAATCATTACCTTCAAATAACTTTTGCAGAACTAATCATTGATTATCAGCATTTGATCCTTGTAAAATGGATATTTCAACTTCTGTAAGAGATGTTGATTTAGTTATTGCTGTAATAATTAAATTTTTATCAACTGGGGGTGTTTCTACCATAAACTCTGGCGCCATTAAAGTTGGTTTCCCAATAAATAAAAATCCTGGATTAGCTATTAAGGTAACGACATTTTTATCACTAATTTCAAAAGTAAAATTTTTTTGTTTTTCTGAAGTAACTCCTGAAAATAATTTTTGAAGAACTGGTAGTTGTTTAGAGAAATCCGATCCTCTTAAATCAGTGTCTTCAGTTTTAGTTAATATTTGTGTTTCATTTGCTGTAATTTTTAAATCTACTGATGATGATTGTGAACATGCAACAGTTACTAATATAGGAGAAATTATGGATATAATCGATAAAGATCCTATTAAAATTGATATGCTTTTTTTATTCATTTTTCTCCTTGTTTATTAATTTATGAATCTGGGGCTGGTGGTGGTGGAACTTTTATTGTAAAAGCAGGTGCTTCTAATGTTGTTTTTCCATCTTTAAAAATAAAACCTGGTTTGGTTATTAAAGAAACTTTTCTATCTTTTGTCAAAAATGTAAAATATTCATAATTTGTATTTGTGATACCTGCGAATAACTTTACAAGAATAGTTAATTGTTCTGAATTAATATCACCTTTAGGCGGAATACTTATTAAGAATCCTTCTAAACTAGTTAAGGCAATTGATGTATTCATATGAACAATATCTAATGTAGTATTTGTTATAGTATATTTATTTGAATTTAAATATGTTTGAGTGCCGAATTTAAAGCCTTCCTTAGCAATTAATGTAAGAACGTTATCTTTTCCAATCATAGGAACAATATTAGTTTGGTTTGTATTAGTAATTCCTGTAAATAATTTATTAAGAACTGTTAATTGTTTAATAGGATCTATCCCTACTACATTTATAAGATCTACTCCTGTAAGAGCTTGAGCTGGTTTAAGAACAATATTTAAGTCTTTATCAGTAGCGGCCGGTTCTACTATAAAATAATTTTCTATTTGTTTTTTAGTTGAAAAAGCATATCCAGTTTTAGCTATTAAAGTAATTATATTATCTAAACTAACTTCAAATATAAATTTATCTTGATTTCCCCCATTAATTCCATTAAATAATTTTTGAAGAACTATTAATTGTTTATTAAGGTCTGTTCCAGCTAAAAGCTTTACATCTTCTCTAGTAATGTTTGGATTTGCTTTTATAGCAATAGCTAAATCTATATCAGCAGGAGGAGTTGTTGGTTCTACTGTAAAAGTAGTTTCAATTGTTTGTTTACCTAAAAAAGTAAAACCATTATTAGCTGTTAAAGTAACTACATTTTTATCACTAGTTGTAACCTTAAAATTATTTTGATTCTCAGCTGTAATACCATTAAATAATCTTTTAAGAATTGCAAGTTGTGTAGCAGGATTTGTTCCTTTCATACTTTCTACTTCATAAGCTGCAAGTTTTTGAACTACAGTATTAACTGTAATATTTAAATTTTGACTTATGGTTGTAGTTGTATATGTATTTTCTAATGTATCTTTATCATTAATTTTATATCCGGTTTTAGCCGTTAAAGTAACCATAGTTTTATTTTTATCAATAGATACAGAAAAATTAGTTTGATTTTCACTTGTAAGATCATTTCCATCAAATAATTTTTTAAGAACAATTAATTGATTAGGAAGATCATTACCTTCTAAAAGAGCAATTTCATCAGTTGTAAGTTGTGGTGGTTGTTTAACAGTAATAATTAAATTTTTATTTGTTGGTGGTATTGCTTCAGTTGTATATGTATTTTCTAATGTATCTTTATCATTAATTTTATATCCGGTTTTAGCTGTTAAAGTAACTACTTTTGTTTCTTTATTAATTGCAATAGAAAAATTAGTTTGATTTTCACTTGTAAGATCTTTTCCATCAAATAATTTTTTAAGAATAATTAATTGATTAGGAAAATCATTACCTTCTAAAAAAGCAATCTCATCAGTTGTAAGTTGTGGTGGTTGTTTAACAGTAATAATTAAATTAGTGCTGCTTGATGGTATTTGGTTTATACATGAAACTGTAAATAATAAGGGGCTAATTACCGTTAAAGAGAATAAAGAACCAAATGAAAATAACAATTTTTTATTCATTTTTCTCCTTATTAAAAAAGTTTTCTACTCTTTATTAATTATAATATTTTTTAAAAAAATATAAATAAAAAACAAAATAAAAAACTTATTAAAATAAGATTTATTGGTTTTATTATACCAAAAATAGAATTTATTTATTTAATTTAAAAAAAAAAAAAAAAGTAAAACTAAATTTACTTTTTTAAAAATATATTATTAAATTATAAGTTTTAAGTTGTTTTATATTTTGCTATTACTGGAGATGCATTATTTGCAAAATTATAACCAAGTCTTGGACTAATAGTTACTGTTCCAGTTGTTCCAGTTTTTGTTACTGTAATAGATACTTGTTTAGATATCATATCTTCAGTTAGTCCATTAAATAATTTTTTTAATACATCAAATTTTTGTTTTGCTGTAGCAGTATTACTTTCTATTATTGTAAGTTCAGCAGAAGTTATTTGTATTTCTGTTGCACTAATAGCAGTAGGAACTACTGTTATTGGAGTTATTTTTTCTGTATACTTTTGTGAAGTTATCATTTTTTGAGCAGAAGAACCTTCTCCAAAAAAATATCCATCTTTACCTGTTAAACGAATTGTTTTATCATTTTCTTGAACTAAATAATTAAATCTAGTTATATTTTCAATTGTTATTCCTGAAAATAATTTTGAAAGTATTGTTAATCTAGCAGGTAATCCACCTGATGCTCCATAAAATAATACTCCATAATCATCAGCTGTAATTTCACCTTTTGGAGTAATTGCTTTAATATTTAAATTTGCTGTATCAGTATTTACTTTATAAGCTAGTGCTACTACAGTATTTGTTCCTGTTGCTGTTGGTGCTCCAAAAGCAAATCCTGTTTTAGCTTTTAGTGTAACTACTTTATTTGCTATTGTGAATGTAAAATTATTAGCATTTGCATCTGTTATACCGTTAAATAATTTTTTAAGAATAGCTAATTGTCCAGCAGCATTAGTTTGATCTGGAGCAGTATTAATTCTTTCATCTTCAAAAGAATTTAATGTTTGTTCTGTATTGGCTGTAATATTTAAATTAGTATTTGTAACAGTATATGAACTTGAATTTATTGAAGGTTTACCATTAAATGTATAACCTATTTTTGCTGTTAAAGTAACAACACTTCCACTACCAAGTGAAACTGTAAAATTAGCTTGTTTTGTGCTATTAACTTTATCAAATAATTTATTAAGAACTAATAATGATTTACCAAGATCTGTTCCAACTACATCAATTAATTCTTGTCCTGTAAGAGCTACTGATGCTGATTTAGCTGTAATATCTAAATCTTGACCAGTAGGTGCATTTATATAAGGTTTTGAATCTAAAGTTTTATCTCCCTTAGCAAATGTGAAATTTGCTTCAGCTGTTAAAGTAACTATTCTATTTCCTGTATTAACTCCAACTTTAAATTTATTTAAATTGGTATTTGTAAGATCTCCTCCTGTAAATAATTTTTTAAGAGAATTTAATTTAGCAGTTACATCTGATCCTGTTAAAGCAGTAACTTCAGTTGCACTAAGAGTCGCCGCTGCTGTTTGAGCTGTAATTTGTAATTCTGTAGTTGTTGGAGCTAATTTGTATGTTTTATTTAATTTATTATTAGGTGTTGCTCCAGCAAATGTATAATTTGTTTTTGTTGTTAAAGTAACTGTTGTTTTTGCATTATCAACTAAAACATCAAATTTATTTAAATTATCAACTTTAAGATCTGTTCCTTCAAATAATTTAACAAGTACTGCTAATTTTACTGCTGCTGATGCGCTTTTATCTGATAAAGCATCAACTTCAACCATTGTAAGAGTTACATCATTTTTTATAGCTGCAATTTTTAATTCTGTAACTGCAGGAGGTGTTGTACTAACTGTATAAGCATTTGATACAAATGTATCTTTATCATTAATTGTATATCCTTGAATAGCTTTTAAAGTAACTTTATTATCTGCCCCCACAGAAACGCTAAATTTATCTTTATTATCAGGTATAAATCCTGCTCCTGTAAAGAATTTTGCAAGAACATCTCATTTAGTTGTATTATTTCCTGTTCCTTTTAAAGTGGTTTCTTCAGCTTGAGTTAATGTAGGAGATGATTTAGCTGTAATAATTAAATTTGTATTTACACTAGGTTTATCAATTGTAAATGTATTTAATAATGTTTGTTTACCACCAATTGAATAACCTGTTGCAGCTGTTAAAGTAACTGTTGAATTTGTTTTATCAAAAGTATAAATAAATTTATCTTTATTTGCTGAAGTAAAATCTGGTCCACCAAATAATTTTTCAAGCACTAATCATTGAGCATTAGTATCTGTTCCTGATAAAGTAGTAACATCAGCTTCAGTAAGAACTACATTCGCTGTAGCTGTAATATTTAAATCTTTAACCGGTGTTTCTTCAACTGTATATTGATTTGAAGCAAATGAAGGTTTAGTATTAATTGTAAATCCTGTATTTGCTGTTAAAGTAACTATTTTACCAGTTTCATTTACGGAAACTTTAAAATTTGCTTGGTTAGCTTGTGATACTCCTGATCCTCCAAACAATTTTTTAAGTGCTACTAATTGAGCAGGAGACGCTGTTCCTTTTAAAGCAGTAACATCTTGTTGTGTAAGTTTAGGAGTAGTTATAGCAGTAATAGTTAAGTCTTTAACTTCTACTGCTGTATTTCCAGCACAAGAAGTTATAACTAGTACCGGAGCTACTATTGCTATTGTCGATAATGAAGACAATGACACCAATAATTTTTTATTCATGTTTTTCCTTTATTATAGAATTTTTTCTATGCAATTATTATTATAATATTTTTTTTAAAAAAATAAAAAAAACAAAGCAAAAAACTTATTGAAATAAGAGTGATTGATAAAATTATACCAAAAAAAATAAAAATATTAAAATTTATTTTATTTTTTTCCTTAAAAGATAATAAAAAAAGCAAAATAAAATTTTGCTTTTAATTTTGTTATTTAATTATTTTTAATATATATTAATTAACTACTTCAAAACTAACTGAAATAATACCATTTGAACTTTGGAAAGCAAAACCTTGTTTAGGTCTTAAATCAACAGTTTTATTAAAAGTATCAACTTTAAAAGTAACATAAGTTTGATTTAAGTTATTTATCCCTTTAAATAATTTTTGAAGTGCTGTTAATTGTACTGAAATATTAGATTGAGTTGGCTTGGTTAGAGCATTTAATTCTTCTTGAGTTATTTTTATAGCTCCTGAAGATGCTTGAGAAGAAATAAATAACTCTTCATTATCTCCAACAGTATAGGTTGTTTTTATTTCAGGTTGACTATTAATTGTAAAATTATCTTTTCCTTTTAAAGTAACTGTATTAGAAGGTAATCCTGAAACATTAACTGTAAAATTAATTAAATTAGATTCAATAAGATCAGCACCTTCAAATAATAATTTAAGAGCATCTAATTTATTTTTTGGATTTGTTGATGTTAAATTTACTATTTGAGGACCTGTTAATCTAGCTGGTGCTTTAGGACTAATTTGTAAATTTGTAACTGTAGGAGTTATATTAATTATATAAGGATTTGATGTTAATGAAGGTTGTCCTGAAATAGTATATCCTCTAACCGCTGTTAAAATAACTGTATTATTTGTTTCATTTACTATAATAGTAAAATTAATTAAATTTTCTGATTTAAGATCGTTTCCTTCAAATAATTTTACAAGTGCTCCAATTTTTTCAGTATCATTATTTCCTCTTAAAAAACCAATATCTTCATTAATAAGAACAGGATTTGCTTTGGCTGTAATAACTAAATTTGTATTTGCTGTTGGAGGAGTTTCTACTGTAAAAGCAGGAGCTGCTAAGGTTTTTTGAC
>JBOFZK010000016.1:0-1654 GCA_051655145.1 Metamycoplasmataceae bacterium | reverse complement strand
TTAAAAACATAGATTGTACCACAATCAATTCTGAACACAGGAAGGGAAGAGCCATCACCTGCACTCTGCCAAATGACCACAAGAGGTCACCTTCACCTAGATTCTGATCTGCATTGCACACTTGTTGGTAATTTGGTGTCCTTATCGTCCCTGTTTATGTAGCATGTTTAATTTCTGCCAAGAGAAGTATCTCTCTTGTTAAGTACTGACCCTGGTCTCTGCTCTCCGTACCTCACTGTGAGTCTGCACTTCCTCAGATATCTCTGTGAATTACTCTGACCTTTGGTCAATTTCATTCTTGCAATCGTTTCTTTAATAAAACCCAGCAATGGGATCCAATGCCATCTCTGGAGCGTAGTTACAGCATTGTTATGGTCATGGTCATGGTCACTCACAGCGTTATTGACGATGCTCTGCACCGTGTTGTAGGTGTTGTTCCTGAGGTCAGGGTTCTCTGGTATGCTGATGTTACCGATGTTCAATGTGAAGGTGACCACATAGGATGTGTCTGAAAGTTCTGTGGAACAGTGGAAAATGCCCAGAAAGATGTGTCAGCTTTCATATTAATGGAACAATGATACGAAGTGTTATAGCAGCAATGGGTCATAGGGAAAGGGAACATACTCTCATAGGTGAAGTTCAGCACTGTTACAGGATCAGTGAGGTTTTGGAGACGTGCACTTAGAAGCGTCTGGATTGTGTTGCGGACCAAACTCTCAGTGGGAACAGGAGAGGAACTGCTGAAGACCATCCTGGTCTGAACCACAGCTGAACCAGATCTGAAAAGATAAAAGGTTGTGGTGAATTTCTTTGTCAATCGAGGTGAATATGGATTTCTCCGATACACAAACATATTGGAAATGAACCTACACTACTGACAGAGTTGCTGTCGATGACAAAGCGACAGTTCCTGTAGTTGATGGAGAAGCCGTTGTAGTCAAGACTGCAAGGGAAACAATTTTGTAACATGTCCAGTAAAATTAAACCTGCTGGGATTCCCAAGTGAAATTACCATAACAGGTGTGATACTAGATGTTATTGTAGCATACCATTCTGTGTCATGAGCCCACTGAGGAAAGCTGCTGGTGTTACAATGTCTCCGTCTTGGAAGCTGTAATCCATGCTACCTTTTAACTGGTTTCCTAAACTCCTGTTACCAGTAAGAGAAAGCATAAACATCACAATACAATTCAATTTACAATAAGAATCACAGAATTTATTTTCAGAGAAGAAATTAGTACAGCTGTGAACTTACATGAAGAAAGAGCTCTGTGGTTCAAATGCTTTTGAATCAGGTTCATTTAGAAGAGTGTTTAACTGGAGATGGAAAGAGAATTAATCAGATTTAATGTGAGATTGAAGAGCTTTCCATTGTAGAGTTTGTAGGTATTTTGTGTTCCAAGTTTTGTTTAACTGAAGCAGTCGGACATGATTCTATACTTCTAAAGAAAATATTTAGAAAGAAATTTAGTTGGAAATGTTTAATCCATGCTGCACTTTGAGAATACACCACATTTAAAAACATAGATTGTACCACAATCAATTCTGAACACAGGAAGGGAAGAGCCATCACCTGCACTCTGCCAAATGACCACAAGAGGTCACCTTCACCTAGATTCTGATCTGCATTGCACACTTGTTGGTAATTTGGTGT
>JBOFZK010000015.1:0-16271 GCA_051655145.1 Metamycoplasmataceae bacterium | reverse complement strand
ATCAATCAATACTGCTTTAATATCAACAAAAATATCATTCAAAGAATTAACGCTTTTTTTATTTGTATTATATTTACTATATTTATAATTTTGTTGATCAAGATTAAAATAATTACTAAAATTTATTTTTTGACGAAATAAAGAAATAAGATTATTTAATAACTCATTATTTAAATTTTTCTCTATTTCACTTGCTGTAGAATTATCATTTGCAAATTTTCCTTTTAAATTATTAAAAATTTCATTTTCTAAATCAGGAATAAATGTTTTTTCATCTTGTAATGAAAATTTGACATTGAAATATAATTGGGCATTTTGTCAAGTTTTATTATATAAAATTCCAACATTAGTACCTTCAAAAAAATCAGTATCTGACGGTCATGAAAGACCAGCATACCCATTAGTATAAATTCCAAATGAATGATTATTTAAAAATTTATTAAAGTGCATATTATCTGCTATATGTCCGCCTCCAGCACTTTGGAAGGAGTGTGTAACTTTTGAATTATTTGAAAGAGGTTTATTTCAATATTTTTGATCAAGAAAAACATTAAAATCATTAAGTTCATTGTAACTTACATTACTAAAATCAATAAATGTAACTTTTTTAGTATTTTCTTTTGGTCCATCTACACGACTAATATTTATATCGGAGGGAACTATAGAACTTTCATTAATAATATCAAACGAAAGATCGGGAGCATCAACATAATTTTTTTCTCCTTTTACATACTTAAATTCTACCTTAGCTTTATATTTTGTACTTTGTTTAACTGTATCAATTGCCTTTTTATATGCTATGTTTATTTCATTATAAAAAGTATTAAATAATTTATCAATAGTTTGGTCAGAAAACATTTGGCTTAATAAAGAATTCTGGTTTTTTAATGAAGAAAAATTGGCACCATTTTTAATCATTGGTTTAATCCCGAATGGATATGCTGGATTAAGCCAATTAGCTTTAGCTCCATCTATAGCTAGTGTTTTCATTAAAGTTATATCATCTTTATTTAAAGGATTAATTTTATATTCTTTATTATCATTACCTACAATTTTATGAAAAACCGCTTCATCTACTTTAACCCCCTTAAGAATTTCTCTTTTAGCTTCTGAAAAAGATGAATGAAGTTTCCCGTTAGTATCTTGATATTTATATTTAACTAGTCCTTCATTTACAAAAGATTTTTTAGCTTTTATAAAATCTTGTTCATGTGCACCAAAAGCATTTAGATAAGCTGATGAAATTCTACTACTATCAAATTCTCTTAATTGATTAATATTAACTCTTTCACTTTCCTGATCAAAAACAGCATCTTTTGCATTACCATAATATAAATTACTATTTATATATTGATTATTATTAAGTAATTCATCAGTAATATTATCTAATGAATCATAATATTTTCCATTAAATAAATATTTAAATTCTTCATTTTCATAAACTGCATTATTGCTATCATTATTTTTATTTATAGAACTAGTTCCGCTATTAAAAGAACATAGGGCAACTACTGGCACTGATATAGCCGGTACTAATAAACCTAGGCATATTTTTTTAGTTTTCTTTTTCATTATTCGACCTCCACAGTTTCTTTTTCTAAAATGAATTTTATAAATTCATCTCTTGATTGAAATATTATATCTTTATATTTATAAATAGGTTTTTCCGAATTATAACTATAAAGTGTAAAATTGCTTTGACTTAATAACCAATTAAAGGCGCTACCTTGATCAAAAAAGTATTTAGTTAAATTATTATCTAATTTAACTTGAAAAATAACATTTGATATAATTGATGAACTTAAATCACTAAAATCATTATTTGATATTATTTCTTTTTCAATAACAGTTTTATAATCAACATCAAAATAAGCATAAAATAGTTGTTTAATATTTGATTCAATATCATTATTTTTTGGACCGGGACCGGGGTTTTGATTATCGGATTCTTGATTAGGATCAAAAATTATATATTTATTATTAGTTCTATTTGTAAAAAATCTTCCAGCACTTCAAGAAACTGAGGGAAGAACATATGATGATACTGAACCATCTTCTTCATTACCACTATTATTATATATGGGCTTATTATCTTTAATAATTGGTAATGTTGCTATTTTTACTGGTTGAATTTTATCGATAACTTTTGTTGTCAGCATTTCAATAGTGTCACTAGTACTATTAGAAACTGATCCATTTGCAAAAATAAATTTATCCTTATAATATTTTTTACCTGGATGCTTAGGATCTTTAGAGTTTAACCCTTGATAAATCATTTCATATATATATTTAACTAATGACTTGTTATCTCCTCCAGCAATTAATGTTAAATCATCAATTGTTCCCAAATTTTCAAAAGCCTTTTCATTTTTTATCGCTAATTTATCATTTGTTGAAATATTATCAAAACTATAAACCACTGTTGCATTATTAGTTGAAAATTCTCCATTTAATATTGCTCTTAATTGATCTATTTTTAAAGAAACTAAATTTGTTTCAGAATATTTTTTCCCATTAAAATAAAGTGTTTCTTTGTTATTTGGTTTAACAATTTGTTGTGGCTTTAATAACTTCATATCTTTAATAGTTACTGAACTTATTTCTGCAAGCCCTCAAAACATTGTTGTGCTTTGCCCACCATTTCAAATAAATGAATTATTTTGATCTAATTCAAATTTATAAGAAGAAGGTATTGTTACAGGAATAAAGGCCCCTTTTACTAAATCTATTGCAATTAAAGCAATTTGCATATAAGGTATGGCTTTAGCAACTGAAGATAATATTGGAGATGAAAGAATTTTTGAAAGAAGTAAATCAGCTTTTTTCGCGTCTAAAGTTCCTTCACCTATTTCCTTAATATTATCTAATATATCATCAATTACATTTATCGCTTTTGATGTTTTATTAAGAACTTCAAAGAAAACTCTAAAGTCAGCAATTGAATTACTAGAAGAAGCTGAAATTAAACCATTTGAAATAGTAGGTTGAATGATAAAATTTTTAGCATAATTTTCTAATGACAAAGTATTAATTTTATTAATTAATTTTACCTTTAATTCATCTTGATTACCCACAAAATTAATTTCATTAGGGATAGATGATATTGACTTATAAACAAATTTTATTAGCATAAAGTTTTCTCAAGTTAATTCATTTTGTGCAGAAACTAATTTTTTTAAAACAGAATCGTTTGTATTAGTTTTAAAATCAGCTAAAAATTTATAAGGATCATTAAGAATTAAAGTTTTACCTTTTGCATCTGTAGATAATTTTATATTTTTAAAATTATCTTCAAATAAAAATTTTTCAGCTGAAGCAAATATGCTATTTGTAACTGATATATTAGTTATAAGATTATCTAAAAAGGCTCCATTAATTATTTTATTTGAATGTTTTAAATTGCTAATTTTTCCTTTTAAATCGTTAATACTAGTAGATGAAAAAATATTTCAAACTTTTTCATATATTGTTTTCATTTCTTTATTATCTTTTACAATATCTGATTTGCCTTTTAATATTCTTTTAATATATTCTTGTTTATAAGGAAGCACCCCACCATTGTACATTGCATTTGCCATAGCTTGATTTATAATATTAATAGCAACAATAAATTGACTAAAATTTGAGGAAATTTCATTAATGTAATAAGAAATATCGCTATTTAAATCAGTATCATTAGAATTAAAATTAAAAATTTTTTCAAATGATAAATATTGACCATAATTAATATTATTTTGATTTTTTTCTAATAATTCCTTAGGTAATAAAATTTTGATTGTTTCATCTAAATATTTAGCTATAGAATTAAATACTTTTTTAGTTTCCATAATTACTTTTTGATTTGCACCATCATTAATTAGATTTTCGATAAGGAAAAAATAATAAATAGGTAAATTAAAAAAAGTATTATTTCTTTTTCCGTTTTTAATTTCCTTACTTAAAGCTAATCATTTATCATAAACATTTTTATTTTTATTTATTAAAAGGTTATAAAAAGGATTAAGAATATGGTTTAAAGGTTCAATATTAAGAGGAACACCACTTTCAACGCCATTATCAAAAAGAATAAGATCTAAAAATCCAGAAAGAATATTAGAATTTTGTTCAGTAGTTATTAACGGGTCATCTCTATCAACTGGTTTTCAATTATTATGATCAGTAATTCCATCTATAGCACCACTAGTTTGTAAATAATAAGGCCCAAAAAGAGTATTTTTATCATCTTTATGTAAATCTACTATATAGCTACTTTTACCTCCATTTGAATATTGTCTTGTATATTCAGGATTATTAAAAGCATTTAATAACTCTGCATTAGGGTTATTAAGGTCTCCTTCCTTAACATAAAAATATTCATCATTATTCTTTTCGAATTGGATAAATTTCATAGCTTGATTATTAATATTATTAATAAAATCTTTTTTAGCTTTATCAGTATTTGCTTTTTGAGTAGGATCTATAGGAGCTGTAGGATCTGGAGTAGAGTAATATAAATCATTTTTATTAATCCCTGAAGAAACTACCCCTGTTGGTCCTACTAACCCAATATTAACTGTAGTGTTTGCTTTATCCCATCCAGGACCATTTGGTACATAGTAAACAGTTTTTAAATATAATTTTAGTTCTTCAATATTTCTAAAGTAAATATTATTAAAATAATAAGCATCATGAATTGATAAATAGGAATCTTTAGCTGATTCTATTGTTCTATGAATTGAATTATTTTTTCCCCTATAAATGTTTGTTTTTAATTGATCTTCAGTTTTATTGAAATATAATTTTGAAAAATCATTATCACTTATTTCCCCAAGGCCTCCAGTATTTAAATTAAGTTTTTTAGAAGAAAGAGCACTAGTTTGTTTAATTTTAGATAAAAGGTGATCTCTTAATAATTTGGGATCATTAAAATAAAGTTTTTTCCCTTTTTCATCAATAGATCAATTAATTCTATTATCAGTTGTTTCTATTCCTTGAAAAAAATTGCTTTGTGCATACTCAATTAGTTCTGCTTTATTTTTAAATAATTTATTATCAAAAGATAATTGATTATTAGCACTAAGATTATTTTGAACATTTTGTGTTGATAATCCAATTGATGTAGCTACCATTATAGCCGAAAGACCTACAAACGAAGAACTTAAAATAACTGGAAGTACTTGTTTAATTCTTTTATTTTTTTTAATATTTTTTTCTGTTGTGTTTTGATTTTTATTTTTCATTTGAAATTCCTTTGTTTTTTTAGTTTATTTAGTTTTTATAATTTTTGTTTTTAAATAAATATATTGATAAGATGTTTGCGCCGGCCGTTATGAAGATGGTCGTCATTATTGAAAGACTAACATTGTCTAAATATGTTGTTGTTTTTACTTCAATAAAATGAGAATATTTAAAAAGTGATTCTTCATTATCTTGAAATTGAACTGGAAATATATTATTATTTAAATTAGTATTTAATAAATTAAATAATTTTATTGTATTTTCTAAAGTAACTGAATAATTATCTACTACTTTATCTCATGTTAATTTATCCACAATAGTTGGATCAATTTTATTCAGCGCTAAAAGAGATGTTGGAATATATTGTTTATTATTATCTAAATAGTGGATTGCGGTTCCTGAAAATCTTATTAAATCATTTTTAATGAAATTAATATCATTTATATTTGTTGGAGATGTTAATGATTTTATTTTAGCATTAGGAAAAAATTCTGAAACATCACCGAAAGTTTTTAAATCAAAAACATTTATTTTAGAATTATTATTTTCTCATAAAAAAGATAATAATTTTCCTAAACTAGGATTTAATTCTAAATCAATTCTTTTTAAAATATTAGGTGTTTTTTGATTTAAAATTTCTCTGTTATTAAAATAATAAAATAATTGACTAAATTCTACATTTATTCCTAATAAAGCTTTAATAGTTAATAATTCAATTTGTGATAATGAAGCAGTTGATCAATTTAATGAATTTTGGATTTTACCAAAAAGAAGATTAACAAGTTTTTCATCTTTAAGATTAATGAAGTTTATTGAATCATTAGCAATTTTTTTAATATTATCAAGTAAAAGATTTTCATATTCAACACTATTTAATTCAAATGGAGAAATATCATTAGGACGAATAGATAATAAAATATTATTTTTCATATCTAGATTTGCCAATTGAGTATCGATAAATTCATTTTTTAATAATGAATAATTTCCCTCAATTTGATGATTATTAAGATTTAAATCATTTAATAAAGAAGAACTTAAAGATAATATTATTTCTCCTGGAATAAGATTATTATAAAAAGGATTATCATTTAATGTTCTCATAACATCTTTATTAACATTAATTTGTGATTCAACATTAATTTGATCTACTAAAAATGTTTTATTTTTTTCGCCATTAATTATTGTTAATTTTGAAAAAGAATTGTAATTTTTATCATTATAAGTAAGAGTTTGATTAATATCATTTTTACCAATTATTCTTTGAATTACTGGCGCTGCCCCTATTGCTAAAATTAATAAAAAAGAAAGTAGACCAAATCATAATGATTTAAAAATAATTGCTAATAAAATTAAAATAGCAGAAACTAAAGAAAAAATAAATGGAGTAATAAATAAATTATTTACAAGTACATATGAAATTCAATTAGTATCATATTGAAATGCTGATACTAAAATAGATGTTAAAATAAATTGTGCAAACATAATAACAAATGTAAAAGAGAAAATAATTATTATTCTATAAAAAAGTGTTTGGTATTTAGAAATGGGTTTAGATAGCATAATAACATCAATTCCATTTAATTTATTTTCCAAAAATAATTTATTAACTAAAAATAAAAGTCAAATTAGTCCAATAATTAAAGGAGATATATTAAAAACAAATGAATAATTAACTAAATTTAAATTTAGGTAATACAAAATAATCATTGTTAATGGTTGAGAAACCAGTAATAAAACTGATAAGATTCAAAAGAAAATATTATTTTTAAATAAAAAAAAATAAAAACTAATTATTTTAAACGATTTTTGATTATCTATAGTTTTTTTATAGTTTTTATTTTTTTTAAAATGATTTAAATTTTCCATTTCTTTTTTATTATTAAATTTCATAATTCAAAATCACCTCTTTATACTTGGTAATAAGCTCTTCACCTTTTAAGGTTCCGCTTCATTTTATTTCACCTTTTTTAATAAATGTAACAGAATCAATGTAAAGCTTAACTTCATCTAAAATATGAGTGGATAGGAAAATGGTAACTCCTGATTTATTAAGTTCTTTTAATAAATCAAAAAATTGTATTCTTGAAGTAGGATCTAAAAAGTTAGTAGGTTCATCTAGAATTATAATATCTGATCTTTCCATAGCAGCTCTCATTAGTAATATTTTCTTAGCTTGCCCTGCTGATAATTTATTAGGGCTTTTCCCCATATGATCTCTTAATTCTAATTTATCTATTCATTCTTCTAATTCAATTTTTATTTTTTCTTTATCGTTTCTCTCCATTAAAACTAAGTTATAAACAAAATCGTAAGATGAAACACCTGATGGAAACACTGTTTTATCAGAAATGTAGCATAACTTACTTCTTGCTTTGTTATCTTTTCTGGCATCCATATCATTAATAAATAAATTACCTTCATAATCATTATTTAATCCGGTTAATATTTTAATAGTTGTTGATTTACCAGCTCCGTTTTCGCCTATAAATGCATGAAATTGACCTTTAAAGACGTCAAAATTTATATCCTTTAAGGAATAAGATTTGTCTTTGTGTTTATACTTCATATAAATATTAGACATTGATATTGCTAAATTCATTATTGCATTATAACATAAAATGTTTTATTATATTCTAAAAAAACTAATTTTTTTAAATAAAATATTTTTTTCTTCTTAAATTTTGATTTTATTTAATATAAATAATAAAAATAATTATTTTATTTTTTTATTACAAATTATATATTTAATAATATTTAAAATTAAAAAACTAGCCAAATAAAAGCGGTATTTAATGAATATAAAGGTAAATTTGAAGATTTTAAAATTAATTTCAATATTAAAATAAAATATTAATAGAACATAAAAGGAGAAATAATGAAAATATTAGTTACTGGAGGAGCTGGATATATTGGTTCTCATGCTGTATATTCACTTATTGAAAAAGGTTATGAAGTAGTTATAATTGATAATCTTTCTAAAGGTTTTGAATCAAATATTCATGAAAAAGCATCATTTTATAATGCTGATATAAGAGATGAAAATGCTTTAAGAAATATTTTTGAAAAAGAAAAAAATATTAAAGGGATTATGAATTTTGCAGGATTAATAGTTGTTCCTGAAAGTGTTACTAAACCATTAGATTATTTTAATAATAATACTCATGGAGTAGAAATTCTTTTAAAAGTTGCTACAGAATTTAATATTAAATATTTTGTCTTTTCTTCAACTGCAGCCGTTTATGGTGAACCGAAATCAGTCCCTATTTTAGAAACTGATATTAAAGAACCAATCAATCCTTACGGAGAATCAAAATTAGCTGCAGAAGCCATTATAAGAGGATGAGCTCACGCAAATAATTCTTATTATGTAATATTTAGATATTTTAATGTAGCTGGAACACATCAAAATGGCAAAATAGGAATAAAAGGAAAAGTATTAACTCACTTATTACCTTGTGTTATTAAAAGTGCTATTGAAAATGAAACTTTTAATATATTTGGAACTGACTATAAAACTAAAGATGGATCATGTATAAGAGATTTTGTTCATGTAGTTGATTTAGTTGAAGCACATATTTTAGGTTTAGAATGATCAATGAAAAATAATAAATCAGATATTTTCAATTTAGGTTCAGGAGATGGATATTCAGTTCTTGAAGTTTTAAATAAAGCAATTGAAGCATTAGAGATTAAAATTCCTAATCAAAAAACAGGAAGAAGAGATGGTGATCCTGCTCAATTATATGCAAACACATCTAAAGTAAAACAAGTTTTAAAATGAAGTCCTAATCGCTCTCTTGAAGAGATGATAAAAACTGAATATAATTTTAGAAAGGGAAATAAAAGTGGATAAAATAAATTCACAAGAAATTATTTTAAAAAAATATAAAAATGAAGTTTTTACAATACAAAATAATTTAGGTCTTTCTGTAGAAATTCTTAATAAAGGTTTTGTCATAAAGCAAATTAAATTAAATAATAATAAATTTTTATTAGAATACAAAGATATAGCTTTTTATGAAAATAATAATATTTTATTAAATGCTTTTGTCGGTCCTATAGCCGGAAGAATTGAAAAAGGAATAATAAGATTAAATAATGAAGAAGTTCATTTAAAAACTGATAAAAACGATAATTATACTCATGGAATGAATGAGAAATGATCTAATCTTAATTTTGAAATAGAAACAGAAGCTTTTGAAGAATTTAATATCATTAAAGGCACTGCTAAACAATATAATAAAGAACTGGATTGTAATTATTTAATTGAAATTAATCTTAAAGTATTAAATAATAAAAACAAAATAATTTTTACTTATCATGTAAGCAGTGATAAAGAAACAATTTGTAATCCTACACATCATTTTTATTGAATATTACCAAATACTAAAAATATTTTTGATTTAAATATAAATTTATCTTCTAAGAATTATTGGTTAATAAATAAAAATTTTAATCCTTTTAAAAAAGAAAAATTAATTATTGATCAAAATATAAAATTATCAGAATTAAAAAATATGCTTGATACTAAGCAAACAAAATTAGTTAATGATAGTATCGATCACCCATTTGAAATAAAAGAAGATTCCCCGATAAGCGTCTCTTCTTCTGATTTTAAATATAGTCTTATAACTAAATCTAATTTTAATACATTGGTAATGTATATACACGATTGAAAGGGTGGAGAGAAATTCTTAAATAATAGTCAAGCTATTTGTATTGAATATCAAAAAGTTCCTACTTCGATTAATAATCCTAATTATAGTGAAATAGTTATTAATAAAAATAAAGATTATTTAAATATAACTTCTTATGAATTTAAAATAAAATAATTATATGATGGAAAAACGTTATTCATTAATTTGATGAGGAAAAGAAAAAGCACCTTGCTTTATATGAGGTGGTTGAGATTATTTAGATAAAATAAATAATGAAGAATTTATTTTAGATGATCATATTTATACTAAATATGAAATAGTTGATTTATTTAAAAAAGGATTAGATTTTTCTAAAACATGAATTCCTAAAGAATTAGAATCTTTTTATATAGAAATTTATGGAGCTGATAAATTATATAAAAACAAGCTAAATAGCGATGATGATATTATTAATGGAATAAATTACTGAAATAATAAATTGCTAATAATTAAATAAATATGGTTATATAATTTAACTTATTGAAGGAGTTAATATGAAAAATATCGAAAAATTAAAAGTTTTACAAAGTTCTTTAATTGTTTTTACAAATAAAGTTTACAGTATCCATTGAAATATGAAGGGGAAAGAATTTTTCTACCTTCACCAAGCAACTGATGATCTATTTAAAGATTTTTCAGAGTTTTTTGATAGTGTAGCTGAGAAAATTGTAATGCATGGACAACTTTCAGTTGGAACATTAAAAGAAGCTTTAGAATTAAGTAAAATTAAAGAAGTTCCAGTTAAAGAGTTTGAAGTAAAAGAATTATCAGAAATAATCGTTAAAGATTTAACTACAATAATTGATTTATGTGATCAAGTTGAAGGAACAAACGTAATTCAACCATTATTAGATGAAATCTATGTTAGTTCTGATAAATGAAGATGAAAATTTGCTAAAACAGCTAAATAAAAATTTATATATATTTACTAATATAATCTTCTAAATTATCATTTTCTTCTAGAACATTATCAATAAGTTTTTCAACAACTAATTTTCCTTTTTGTAAAATTACTATTTTTTTACATAAGTATTGAATTTCGTTAACATCATGAGAAACAATTACAATTGTAATATTATTATCTATTGCAAATTGCTTAATAAAAGTTTTTATACTATTTTTAATTTTAATATCTAGTCCATTAGAAAGTTCATCTAAGAAGACAATTTTTGGTTTATGAATAATTGCTAGTAATAAATTTAGTCTTTGTTGTTGTCCGCCTGAAAGACTACTTGCATTTTTGTTATAAAATGATTTAATTCCGAATTCTGAAATTAGTGATTCTAATTCTTTATTAGAAATTTCTAATTTATATGAATCAATTACAAATTTAATTATATCTTTACATTTTAGTCCAAATGGATAATTAGATTCTTGGAATTGAATACCTATTCCTTCTTGGAAGTTTTTTTCATATTTAAAGTTATAATTAAAATCTCCTGAATCAGGTTTATTTAAACCTATTACCATTTCTACAAGCGTTGTTTTACCCGCTCCATTACCACCAATGATTGCCATATTTTCATTTCTTTTTATTTTGAAATTTATATTCTCACAAGCTATTACTTCTTCGTGCTTATTAGAAAATGTTTTTGATATATCATTAATTTCTAAAATATTTTCATTATCTTCTTTTTTAGGACTTGATTTATTTTTTTTAGAAAACTTTAATTCATTTTGATATTCTTTAAAGTTTTTATAATATGATTTAAAAACTAAATCTACTCTTCAAGATATTTTTCTAGAGCTTCTTGAACTTCATGAAAATTTTTGAGAAGTTATAAATAAAAATAATAAAGTAAAACAGTAAGGCATAACATGATTTGCTATTTTATCTTCTCTTCTAAAAATAGTAATAATATTTTTAGATACTTGATCAGGAAATAATGGGGCAAAAGTATTAAAGATTTTATAATCTTGATTAATATCTCATATTGATGAAATAGATAATCCTGCATTATTGATATTCATTAATTCAGGAAAACCATTTTGAGCATATATTCCGCCATGGAAGCTTTCTACACATAATGCTATAGGATATCTAATTGGTAAAAAATATCCAATTATTTTAATTGATTGAATTGAACCGACCATTCACATCGGTAATACGACTGGGGCTATAAAAAATGAAATTAAAACAATTGTTATTCCAAAACCCTGAATAAATAATGTTGATCTTGCAAATGAAGAAATTAATACTCCAATACTCATACATACAAAAGTAAGTAATACTGAACTGTATATAAATGAAGGATAATCAACATTTCTAATAATTTCAGCTCATCCAGGAAGAGTATAGAATTTTTCTGGATGATTAGGGAAAGGGTGAATTTCAGTTGAACTATAACCGAATTCCGAACTCTCAAGACTTGCTATATAAAAAATTCCAAAACACAAGATAAAGAGAATAATTACTGATAAAACAATTATTATAAAGTTAAATATAATAATTACCAGTAAAAACTTAAAGGGTTTAATCGGCGTTGCTCCGATTCTTTTTAATAGACTGGAATTTTTAAATTCAAAAATAGATTGGGGAACAAAAATAAGAGATATAGTAATTATAGGAACGAATAGACCATTTGGCATTATTGAATTTACGCCCATTATAACCCCTAGAAAAAAAACTAGAATTGGGGGTATCAAAAAAGCAAATATTGGTCCGATTCATCCTTTTCAAAAATATTTATTAATTAATCTGAATAAGGAAATCATATTTTTATTATATTCTTTTAATATTTTTATGATATTAAAAAAATAAAAAAAACTTAATTATCGTTAAATAATTAAGTTTTAATAATTAATTAGAATGTAATTTCTTAAGAAACAACTACTTCAGCACCAGCTTCTTTTAACTTAGCTTCGATTTCTGCAGCTTCTTCTTTTTTAACGTTTTCTTTAATAGCAACAGGAGCTGATTCAACTAAAGCTTTTGCTTCCATTAATCCTAATCCTGTTAAGTCTTTAACAACTTTAATAACATTAACTTTTTTACCACCATCTGATTTAAGTGTAACAGTGAAAGCTGTTTTTTCTTCAACAACAGCAGCAGGTCCTGCAGCTACAGCAACAGCTGATGGGTCGATTCCGAATTCTTCTTTCATTGCATTAACTAATTCCATAACTTCTTGAATAGTCATTGTTTTTAGTGATTCTATAAATGATTCTTTTGTAATTTTTGACATTTTATTTTCCTTTTCTTTTTTTGTTTTATTTTATTTTTGAGTTATATGATTTTCATCAACAAGCATTTTTAGACCAATTGATAATTGTTTAAGTCCACCAAGTAATGAACTTGCAAGCATTGTAAGTGCTTCTTCGTATGAAGGTAATGTTGCGATTACCATTACTTCTTCATGTGAGATAACTTTGTTTTCAAAAATTCCCTCTTTTAATTGAAGAGCTGAATTCTTTTTAGCAAACTCTGCTAAAACTTTAGCTGCAGAAATTGATTCAGAATTTGCAAATGCAAATAGATTCTGACCAACTAATGATCCACTAAGAGATTCTAAATCAGTTGATTCAATAGCTTTTTTAACTAATCTATTTTTATATACTTTAATAAAAACATCTTTTTCTTTAGCTTGTTTTCTTAGTTGTTGTAAACCTTTAACAGTTATAGTATCATATTGAGCTATGATCATAGATTTTGATGATTCTATTTTGTTTTTTATTTCTTTAACGGTTTCTCTTTTTTCTTTTTGAAACTTATTCAAATTATATACACCTCCAAACATTTAAAAATTTATGCAATAAATATTAAGATTATATACTTGTTAGCAAATTAAGATTTTCATCAGCTAAGGTCTTCATATATTGCATAAATAATTATAACAAAATATTTTTTATTTTAATTGCCAATATATTAATATTTTTGCAGCCTATTTTTTTATAAAAATAATTAAAAAAAATAACCACATAAATGTAGTTAATTTTCTTTAAAAATGTTTCTTATTTTTCAGATTGTCAAATAATGTAATCTAATTGTCCACCTTGGTTAGATAATGAATTTTTAATTTTTTCAATTAATTTTGTTTTATCAATATTTCATTCATATTCTTTAACTTTAAATGTACTGTATCCACGATCTTCTAAGAAATATTGACGATCGATTTCTTGAATCATTTCTTTTACAGTTCTATTATTTTTTCATTTCTCAATTAGAATTGCTTTAATAATTTTTTGATCTGTTTTATTTACAATTAATAAATCAATATTTTTTGAACCAACACGATAATCAACTTTTATTTCATATCTAGAACTTAATGATTTAATTAAATCTGCATAAATATTTTTAGTAATTTGTTGAGAGTATTCAATTTGTTCATTTTTAGTTTCTAGTTCATTAATTTCTTTTATTTTTAGTTCCATTGTTCCTTCGTTTATAGAATCTAAATTTTCCATTTCTTCATCTATTACCTCAATTGATTCAACAGATTTTTCTAGGCTAATTAAATCTAAGTATTCAATGAATTTTTTAAAAATAATTGCATTTTTATTATTAATATTAGATACTTTAATTTCTTCTCCAAATAATGATTTAATAATAATCATTTTACTTTTAGCTCTTGTAATTGCCACGTTTAATCTATTTGAACCACCTTTTGAATTTAATGGACCAAAATTATTTCTTACGATACCTTCAGGATTTTTACCATATGAAATAGAAAGAATAACTAAATCACCTTCATTACCTTGAACATTTTCTAAATTAGTAATAATAATATTATTATTTTCAATTTTCTCTTTTAATAATTCAGGGAAAGTAGAAGATTTTTCAATTAACATACTTTCAATTAATTGAGATTGTTTTGAATTAAATGTAATTACTAATATTTTTTCATATTCTTCATAGTGTTTTATTAATAATTCAATTGTTTTATCAGCTTCTTCTTTATTAATTTGATTTCAAGTTCCATGAACATTATAAACTTCAATTCCTTTTTGAATATTACCCGCTTTTGTTGCTACTTCTAAATTATTACTATAAATAAATTTATTTGAAAATTCAATAAGTTCTTTTGAATCAGAACGGTAGTGGTTTTTTAGATGGAATTCATTTCATCAAGAAACTTTTGCTCTATCAAGTAGTGATTCAGCGGCATCGAAATCATCTAATTCAAAAGTTTCATTTGATGCTTTAGTCATAAAGAATGATGATGGTTTTAATTGTTTATCATCACCTGAAACAACTTTTATTTTTGTTCTATAAATTAATGGGTATGATCTTTCAATTGACATCTGTGATGCTTCATCAAAAATTCCATAATCAAAATCATCTTGAATTAATGGAACCATATCCGCTACATTATCAGGATTTGCCACTCATACAGGGAATATTTTTTTAAGAGATTGGTAGTATTTTTTAACAAATTGAGTAATTGGAGGATATGTTCCTGAAGAAGCTATTCTTAATACATTAGCTATTTCATCTTTTTCATCTCTTGAAAGTTTAATTAAATAGTTTCTTAAAGCATTAATATATTTTTTGAAAATTAGTTCTTCTACTATAGCTGAAGATCTAATTGCTTCTTTTCTTAATTGAGTAATAATATCTTGAAGGTGAATTCCTTTAATTTCTAAAAACATTGGAATTTCTTTTACAATATCATTTCATAATGAAATTATTTTTAATTTAGAAAATTGATCAGAAGATATTGGAGCGGAAATATCTTTCATAACATTTCCCACTCTATCAAGATCAAATAATGTAAAGTTTTCTAAATATAAAGTTTTTAAATAAGGAAGAGATAATCAAGATCATTCTTTTAACATTTTTGTATTTGTATTTGTAAAAATGTTTTTAATTTTATAAAGTTTTGAAAGGAATTCTAAATCATAATTAAAGAATTCTTTAAATGAAATAAAGTCTTCAAAAAACTCTGATTCTAAAATCTCAATATTTTTTACAAAGTCTGTAAACATTTGAATATTGTCTTCTAGGTTTTTAGATGTGTTTTTAACTATTTTAAGAGGTAATTCACAATGTTCTATATTAGTTATAATTTTTTTATTTACAACGAATTCAGCAAAGATAATTTCTGATTTTTGAATATCTTCTTTATTTTCATTGAAAACTTCTAAAAATTTCTCAATTTTTCTTCCGTTTTCTTCAAAAAATTCTATTCAATTATTTTTATATAGCTCTATTTTGTGTTTTTCTTTAAATTCTTCACAAATACGAGCGATTTCAATTAATGATTCTTTTTTCTCTTCTTTAAATTCAGGTTTTTTAGCAAATAAAGCTTTAATAAATACTAAATAATTATCAATCATTTCTAAAAATGAAGTTTTTTGTTTGATAGTTTTTTCATTAAATTCAATAAACTCTTTAGTATTTTCATAAATATTTTTAAA
>JBOFZK010000014.1:0-1488 GCA_051655145.1 Metamycoplasmataceae bacterium | reverse complement strand
CGGAAGGTTTTAAAATAAGTTCAGAAGGGGAAATCATGGGCTTTGCTAATACCGGACTTCTTCCCGCCGGAGCAATTAATATTAAAGAATCATATAATGGAGTAACTGTTACAAGAATAGCTAATGATGCTTTTAAAGGGCAAATAAATATTAGTGAAGTTATTCTTCCTCCATCACTAATAAGCATTGGTTCAAACGCTTTTTTTGATGTTGGTTCTCCTGTTAAATTACCAGAACAAAATACTCCAGATCCAGTTATATGAGATTTATCTCATTTAGTAAATTTAAAAGAAATTGGTGATGGAGCTTTTGGAAAACCAGAACCTTCTACTTCTAATCCTGCTCCTAATCCAGAATTATTTATAAATCTTAAATTAGAAAATTTAACTAATTTAGAAAGAATTGGTATTAGTAGTTTTTCTAATAGAAATATATATAGAATTGATTTTCCAATAACTTCTAATATTAAAGTAATTGATAAAAATGCTTTTAGTTTTAATAAAATTACTTCCCTTACTATTCCAAATTCAGTAACTTCTATTGGAGATGATGTATTTCTAAATAATCAACTTACTTCGATAAATATTCCAAACTCTATAATATCTATTAGTAATGGAGCTTTTTATAATAATCAACTTACTTCCCTTACTATTCCAAATTCAGTAACTTCTATCGGAACATATGCCTTTAATAATAATAAATTAACTTCTATTATAATTCCCTCTTCAATAACAATTATTGAAGATGGTACTTTTGGTAGTAATCAACTTACTTCCCTTACTATTCCAAATTCAGTAACATCTATTGGAGAATATACTTTTGATAGCAATAAACTTACATCTCTTACTATCTCAAATTCAGTAAAAACTATTGGACGAAATACCTTTAGTTGAAATCAACTTACTTCTCTTACTATCCCAGATTCAGTAACAACTATAGGAGATGGTGCTTTTGCTAATAACAAATTTACTGATAATAAAATGATAACCTTACCTGCTCAATTTAATACTGTTAAAGAACGATTAAGAATAGGAATAGAATTACCCTTAAAAGAAAATGAATTAAACAATAAACTAAAACTAGAAGCACCATTAGTAGAAATAAGAAGAAAAAAACAAAACATTCAAAAATAATTATTAATTTTAATACATAATAATTTTACATCAACTCTTAATTCTTACTTTAATAAATTTATTTCATTACTATATGATTTTAATGAACCACTATCTTCTAATGAAATTTTGATTTATGATGAAAATACTTTGGACACTTCTATTGAAACAAGCAATAAAATAGATCCGGCTAAAGTAATTGTTATTTATGATTTATCAGGAAATATCATAAATCCCGGAATATCTATAGGTGATGATTTAGTTATGCAAACAACATCAGATGCTATGTATGATTCAGAAAGAACTATATTAGATAATATTTATCGAACATTAATTGTTAAAAAAGATCCTAATAAAGTTTTTTATAAAAATGAGA
>JBOFZK010000013.1:0-6926 GCA_051655145.1 Metamycoplasmataceae bacterium | reverse complement strand
TTTCATTTTCAAAAATAAAATTTTCTATGTTTTTAATATCATTTTTAATTATTTTTAAAATATTTTTTAAAATAATTAATATCTTTCTTTCTTCGGAATTTATAAAAAATAAAAAAAATTTTTTTATTTTTATATTATTATAATTTGCAAAATAACTATTTAAAAAATCTAACTCATTTTGTTTTTCATAAAATATAAATTTTATTTTTTTTGATTGCAATCTAAATTTAGTTGTAAAATTATTTAAATTTTCACCTGTTTTTTTTAATATTATTAATATATTAAACATTAAAGATTCAGAAAGCGAATCAAATATATCCATAAATTTTTTTGTTTTTTCATTTGTAAATTCTTCTATTCTATTTTTTATTTCATTTTTTATTATTTCATTGTTTTGAAAAAAATCTTTAAAAATATAAAATCCATGAAAAAATGATTTTTTAAATTCTTCATTAAGATTTTGTTTTTCAATATATTTATAAAGATCTCTTACAGATATTTTTTCATCATTTATTTCATTTTGTAAAATTCTATTTAAACTATCAATATCAGGTTCATTAAATCCTTTTTCTTTCAAAAGCCCGATATAGTTCTGTTTAAATTTATATCCAGTTAAACTTATATATTTATCTATTTTTTCTTCTCCATAATTCGATGATTTATTAGTATCTAAATTTTTTCTATTCATCGGCAAAACAAACATAAAATTTTTCAATGAAGACATTTTTTGAATTGCTTTCATTACTTCTCAAGTATTTTCTTCTAATCTTTCTATATTATCTAAGAATATTAATACAGGTTCATATATTTCTTTATTTATTTCTTTTATTATTTCTTTTTCTTCATCTCATTCTTCTAATTTTATTTCGGTACCTCATTTATTGTTTAATCTTGCTATAAAAGTTTGATTTAAAAATTTCGTAAACTTATCTATTGTTTTTTTCTTAGATTTGATTTTTACTATTTTACTGAACAATTCAATCATCAATTCATTTGGTACATCTTTTGTTGATGAATATTTTCAAGCATCTATAATAATTATTTTTTTAAAAATGCTTGATTTTATATCGCTATCTTTATTTGCTATGTATTTGACTAATGATTCTATAAAAAATGTTTTTCCCTCTCCTCAAGGAGCATCTATTATAGTTAATGGCGATTTTAAAGATACATTTTCAGGAACAAAATCAATTATTATATTGTTTTTTTTATTATCAAGAACAAATTTATTATATTCTTCTTCAGACTTATTTAATTTATCATAAAAACGCTCATAATCTTTTTCTAATTGAATAATAAATTTAGAACATTGGTCTTCTAAATTTTTATCATTATAATTTATAATTATTTCATGAAAATTTTTCATAACATGAATTATAAATTAAATATAAATATATTTAATTAAAATATATATTAAGTAATTTTAAGTAAGTTGTATAATAATTATTTAAAATTAAGCTTAAAAGTTTATTAAATTAATAAGGAAATTTGTATGGAATTTAAAATACTGCAAACAGCAAAATCTAATATATATTCAGAAATTAAATCAAAAAGAATAATCGAAGCTAAATATTCGAAAATACTAAATAATCTTCTTTCAATAAATTCACGTTCTGATTATGCTTTATTTGTAAAAATAAATTTATTAAATAAAGATCTTAATAAAATTTTAAAAGAAGAGGATATTTTAAAAATATTTAATAATTGTGATTTTAAAATTAAACTTAAAAAAATTATTACTCCTAAAATTAAAAATGATGTTTCGTCAGCAAATGACTATTTAGAATTAATTGAAGTATTAGATAAAATTGATTTTAATTTAACTGCTGTTTTAAAAAAACAACTTTCTACTTCTTTTGAAAATACAAAAAATATTATTTTAGAAAGAATAGAAAAAGAAAATAATATATTTTTAACTAAATGAAAGAAATATTATAAAGGGGTAAGAGATGCTTTTAGTCAAACTAATATTTGACCTCTTTTTATTGGTTCTTATTTTATAAAAGGTGTTTTAAATGATAAAGCTATTTATGCTCCGTTAGTTTTAAAAGAAGTTGATTTAGAAATAGTAGATAATGAAGTTTATTTAATAGCAAGATCAAAGAATGTTTTTTTAAATGATAAATTAACTTTCTTTTTAAATAATAGTTTAAAAATAGAAACTCCTTTTATTGATCAAAATCTTGATAAGATAAGTTTTACTGAAATCTTTCCAGAATTAGATTATTATTTTAAAAATATAGTTGATATTAAATTTTTGGATATTACCAATAAATTTGAAGAATTGACTGTTCAGCAAGTAAATAATGTTACTTTAGAAAAAACTAATGGAATTATTTTACTTCAATGTCAGCCTTCTGGAAGTTCTTTAAGAAGAGCGACATTAGATATTATTGAATCAGGAAAAATAAATGAGCTTTTATATATTGAAAATAATCTAGTTGATTTTAATAAAAGATCGATTGATAATATAATTAATGAAAATGAAGGAATAGTTCGTGTTTGTAAAACTGATGCTTCTCAAGAAAAAGCCATCCTTTCTTCTTTAAATGAACATTCAATTATTATTGGACCTCCAGGAACAGGTAAATCACAAACAATTTCTAATCTTTTAGCAAATATTCTTTATGAAAACAAAAGAGCTTTATTTATTTCGCAAAAAAGGGTTGCTCTTGAGGTTGTAATTGAAAGAATGAATGAACTGCAATATTTTATGTTGCAACTAGTAGAAAAGCAATCAAAAACAGATAAAGATGAAAAAGCTGCTTTTTATCATCGTCTTAATAAGTTTATAAAATATACAAAATTTGATGAAATTCCTTTAAAAGATATTAACTTAACTCCTTTTATTGATGAAAATTTAAGAAATTATTGACAAATTAAAAAAAGAAATATAGATATAACAGCTAATGAGCTTGATTTAATTTGCAAAATAAAAAATAAAATTCAAAAAGCAAAACCTTTAACTGAAGGAAAAATAAAAAATGTTAAAGAACATATTTTAAATATTAAAAACTTAAAGGACTTTGGTTCATTAGAAGATATATTAAAATGTAATGAAATTAATAAAAAGAATTTAGCAAAGAAACTAAACTATAATCCAAAAAATATTTTAGGTTTTAAAATATATAGTAATGACTTTAAGTCATTATTTATTTCTAATATTTTTCTAATAAATTTTTTAACTGAAAATAATCAAGATTTAGATTTTATTTTATTAATAGATCAAATTAGTAATATAGAAAAATTAATTGATATTCTTAAATCATTTCATCTTCTTGAAAAAGAAATAAGTTCCTCAGTTAATTTTTCTTCAGATGAAAGAGCCATTTTAGATCATTTAATATTTAATGCAAAAAACACTATGGAAAAAATTCAACGAAGAAAAAAAGTTGAAGATAAAACATGAATGCAAAAGTTTCTAGGAAGAATTGAAAGAGCTTTTACCCAACCACAAAACTTTATTTTTTTATTTAAAAAAGAGTTAAAAGAAATGTTTAATGTTATTGTTTCAACTCCTGAATCGTTAGCTGGATTTATTGATTTTAAA
Organism: Metamycoplasmataceae bacterium; assembly: GCA_051655145.1. GTDB lineage: Bacteria > Bacillota_I > Bacilli_A > Mycoplasmatales > Metamycoplasmataceae > UBA710. Next base: position 3,376 of record JBOFZK010000013.1, on the reverse strand, counting down.
AAAGATAAATTTGATTATATTATTTTTGATGAGGCTTCTCAAATATTTATTGAAAAAGCAATTCCTTTTATTTCTGTAGGGACAAAGATTATAATAGCTGGAGATGACCAGCAAATGCAACCTTCTAATTGATTTACATCTAGAGTTAATGATGATCAAGAAGAAGATGAAGTAGAAAATGTTGATTCATTGCTAACTTACGCTATTGCTAATTCTTTACCAAAATATAATTTAGAGCTTAACTATCGTTCAGCTAGTGCGGCTTTAACTACTTTTTCATCTAAACAATTTTATAATTGTGATTTAAAAACGCTAGATAAAAATGGTGTTAGTGAAGCTCCTATTCAGGTAATTAATGTAAATGGAGAATGGATTAATAACTGTAATCTTCAAGAAGCTCAATTTATGATTAGTGAATTAAAAAATAATATTGATTATTATAAAAAAATTATTTTGCTTACCTTTAATAAAAATCAATCTGAATTAGTTGAAGATATTTTAATTAATACAGAACCTGGTTTATATGAAAAAATTATTGAAGGAAATATTATTTTAAAAAATATTGAAAATATTCAAGGAGATGAAGCTGATCTAGTTATAGCTTCCGTAGGTTATACAAAAGATGCTAAACTTTCAGCTACCTATGTAGGACGTAGTGGCGGGAAAAATGCTCTTAATGTAGCTATTACAAGAGCTAAAAAGAAAATGATTGTTTTAAAATCAATTTCTTCTAGCGAAATAAATATTTCAAATTCTGCAAATTTAGATTTATTAATTTTTAAAAATTGAATTGAATTTTTAGAATTAAGCGAATCAAAACAAAAAGAATATTCAATCAGTGAATATGAAAATAATCACTCTGTGGAATCTGGATTTGAAAATGATGTATATAAATGATTATTACAACAATCATTTAATGAAGAAATTGAATTGATTACCCAATATCCAATTGGTTCATATAAAATAGACCTTGCTTTAATTAATAAAATTAATGGCAAGTTTATTTTAGGAATTGAAGTAGATGGCTTTAAATATCATTCAAGTGCTAGTCAAAAATATAATGATATTGTAAGGCAAGATTTTATTGAAGCAAAAGGTTATAAATTAATTAGAATTTCCGAACTTCTTTGAAAAGGAAATAGAGAAAAAGTTCTTCAAATGATTAAAAATAACTTCTAGTTATTATTATTTTAAAAATGAAATTTCTTCATATTTTTCTTTAAATTCTTTTTGGAAGTTTTGATTAAAAACTTCTTCTATTCATCATTTATGATATTTTATTTCAATTTCGTCTTCAGAATTTAATTTAAAATTTAAGGACAATATTTTTATTTTTATTAAATTCTAAAGAGTATGAATATATATTAAAGTTATTTTCATTATTATTTTCAAATCTTATATTTATAGCAAAATAAGTTTATTTTATTTCCTTGATAAAAAATTTTCTATCTTTATCTCCTTTTTTATAATATTTTATTAGATTTACTTTTTCTTCAAAATATTCCTGACATGTTATTCTTATCCCATTTGATCTCATAGTATTAAAACTAGGAGCAAAAAAATAGATGTTTTTTCTATTTTATTTACGAAAGAATCTTTATAATTTAAAGTATTATCATTTGTTTCAAATAAATAATTATATTTATGTATTTTATTTTTTTATTCATTTTACGTCAAAAATAATAAAATTTTACTACTTCTAAAAAATATATATTATAATAAAAAAAATATTATTAAAATTGAATGGATCAAATGAAGATTTATTTTTATTGAAAAAAATTCATTTAAATTCAGGAAAACTAAAGAAAAAAAATTATTATTGTATTAATTCGCTTTCTATTTTCTGTTGATATTCTTTATAAGTTAATCAAGTATTTAAAACCATATATTTTTTATAAAATAATTTAATTAAATTAAATGATTTATTAATGAAATATTTTTTAATTGCAGGACAAACAACAAAAAAATAAAATAATTATAGGTATGCTTATTCCAAAAATATTTAATATAGATTCTTAAGTCATAAATTTATTATATATTATTAAATTTGTGACTTTATTCATGAGTTTTTTTATTAAAAACATCGAAAATCCGATTGCTACTATAACTATTGGTAATGTATTTACTATATTTATCTTTGCTAATACTGATATTTTAAAATAAGAATTTAGAAAAACTTTAAAAATCATTTACTTATTATATTTTTTTCTATTACATGAAATGCATAACATTTGGCAGTTTGAATTTATTGTTTTCCCACCAGCAGATCATAAAATTATATGATCTCCTTTCATTTGTCCAATATCGAAGTTTTTATTACATATTTTACATTTTCCATTTTGTAGTTCATATATACTTCTTTTTTGGGAATCTGAAAATTTCTTTATTTTTAAAGAACTAGGGTTACTAGACAATATATAATTATAAATACTTTTTTTATCTTCGATCTCTTCGTCTTCCATTAATTTTTTTATTCTTATTTCTATTTCGTTCGGATTTAATTTATTATTATGATATTTATTATATAAAAAACCTCATTCCAACCCCCTCATTTCTTTCTTTCTATAAGTTATAAAAGTTTTTTCTACCCAATTTATAACATTTTGGAAATATAATCATATTTCACTACAATCTTTATCTTTTTGATGAATTGACATATAATCTTCTATTTTATTTTTATATCCTTTAAGCTGTTCTTTATTATTATTTGCAATTCATTTAATTGCCTTTTCGAGAACTTTCTGTCTAATTTGTGAACCTAAAATATATTTATTAGCTAGATGATATGTAGGACAATTAGTTTTAGAAAATTTTTTATTAACATCTGTTAATCATTCTCCAGCATAAATAGCATTTCTTATTTCTTGGTTAGTTAACTTTTCTCCTGAAATATTTATTATTTTAAATAAATCTAATTTTTCCTTATCATTACCTTCGCAAAAATAAATATCTAATTCATAATTTAATATTTTATATTTTTCTATTTCAGTTAAATTATTAAATATTTTTCCATTTACAGAAAAATCACCATTAATATAATGACAAAAACTTAATGTTCTTTGTTGTCCATCTAAAAGCTCAAAACTAGAATTTGAATTTTTTATTCAATACATAATATTTAATGGGAGCCCTTTATTAATTGTTTTTATGACTTCATTTCTTTTCTCATCATTATAAACATATTCTCTTTTATATTTTGGTCTAATATTAAGTTTTCTATCAAAACCTAAAATACCTTCCTCATCTGAATCTTGAAAGTTTTTAACTATATCTTTAATTTTTATTTTATTTAATTTTATTTCCATAATTTATCCTCTTTATATTTTTTATTAAAAATAATTTATTCTTATTTTATTAATTTTTTTATATATAAATT
>JBOFZK010000012.1:0-25045 GCA_051655145.1 Metamycoplasmataceae bacterium | reverse complement strand
TAATAATACATATAATTATAAAATAAATTAATATTTTTACATATATTAAGTAAAATTCTAGAAAAAAATAAGCATTTAAAAAATATTAAATCATATTAAATGAAGTAAAATTAAGGAATAGAAATATTCCTAATATTTGAAAGAAAATTAGATACGAATAAAATTATAAAAATTTAATAAAGATAATAGAAAAGGAATAAATTATGGCAAGCCTTGCAAAGAGACATTTTTATAATGGTAAAGAATATTTTCTTGATTTGGAAAATAAAAAAATAATTTTAGAAAAAGATTTTCATAAAAAGCTTCTTGAAAAAAAATTGTGAGGTAAATTTGGTTTTAAAAAAGTTGGTGGTTCTTCAATTGGAGATGTTTTAAATACTGATGAATATAAATCTGCTTTTTCAGCTTTTGCAAATTTTTCATGACTTGGTTTACCTGTTTTAGATCGAAAATATGTTGATGCAGGTATAGCTATTGAACCTAAGGTAATTGATGTTTTAAGAAAAAAATTTTCTTTAGACGTGGAAACTTATGATGTTAAAGAATATAACTATGATTATTTTAGTGATAAAGACGAAATAATAGGTGGTATTCCCGATGGTTTTATAAAAGATAGAGGAATTATTATAGAAATAAAAACAACGGGGGAAAAAAACTATAAAAATTGAGATTCTTTTGGTGTTCCTGCCTCATATTTAAAGCAAGCACAATTATATGCATATTTAATGGATGTTAAAGAGTTTTGAATAGTAGCAACATTTTTAAAAGAAGAAGATTATTTAGAACCAGAAAACTTTCCAATTGAAAAAAGATATCTAAAAAATTATAAATTTAAATTTGATGATGAAGTAGCAAAAGATGATATTAAAAAAGTTAAAGATTGATATATTTATTACACCCAAAAAGGTGAATCCCCTCAATTTGACATTGTTAAGGATCATGATTTAATTGAATATTTAAAATGTAAAGATGAAGATGAATATAAGTTACTTTTAAATAAATGAAAAAATGAAGGGAAATTAAAGTTAGATTATGAGTAATAAGATTACAGAAAAACATTTAAAAAATTTTTTAATTTCTCAACCTTATTTTGTTTGAAATTCTTTAGATCAAAAAAATATTATTGATGAAGATGATGAAGATTCTGGAATATACTGAGATATTTCTGTTGAAGATGATGAAGATGATGAAAATAATTTTGTAAAAATAACTAAAAAGGGTTTTGAAATTGTTAAGGAAAAAGTTCAAAATTTTATAATTAAAAAATACGAAAATCAAAAGCTTTTTTTTGTTACAGGTAAAACTAATGAGCAAAAAATTAATCAAACAAAATTATTTATAGAAAATATAAATGATTATGATGCGATATTATTCCCTGTTTTTGAATATGATGATGCGATTGCTCGTCCTTTTCTTTATGATAAAAATCAAAAAAAATTATCAATCTTTAAGATTGGAGTATCAACAAAATTAAATGATTATATAAAATGTTTTTTTGATTTTTCAGTTGCTGAAAAAAATAATTTAAAAATAGAAGAGATAACTATTTTTACAATTGAAGAAAAAAATTGAGAAGATTCAATTGAATTAACTTTTGATGAAACAAATAAAGCAAATACTACTAAAAATTCTAGAAAGCCAAAAGATAAATATGATGATGTTCACTTAAGACAAGAAGCGGTTTTAGGACAAAAGGAAAAAGATACAATAATTGAAAAAATTAGATCAGGAATAATTAATAAAGAAATTTTTCTTAAGGATTTTGATACTTACTTAAAAAATATTAAAGAATCAAAAAATATTTCTTTAAAAGATGATTTAAGTGAGGATAATACATGCTTTGGTAGAAACCCTAAATTAAAAGAATTATTAAAAAAGTTTTATCCTCAACTTCCTGATTTAAGCGGTAAATTAATTAATGCTAAAAAGCTTTTAACCGTTTATAAAGATGAGAATGATTTTAATAATTTAATGAAAGAAAATATTGTAACAAAATATATATTTGAGGAAAAAAATTTTATTAATAATGAAGTAATTAATGAAGTTATAGAAAAAATAAAAAATAGTAAAGTTGTTTGATATGATTTTGAAGGTTTTTCTTTGCCTTTTCCAATTATGTTAAATACTAAACCATATCAACAACTAATTAATCAAGTTTCAGTTATAAAAACAGATAATGAAAAGATAATTAATGAATGTGAAAATATAGTTATTGATCCGAAGTATATTTCTATAGAAGATTTCTATAAAATAATTGATGCTATTTATGATCCAGAAGCTTCATTTTATGTTGTTTATAATAAGAGTTATGAACATTCCAAACTAAAAGATATGAAACATGTTTTAATTAAGACTTTGGGTTTTACTGAAAAAGTAAATGAGTATATAGAAAAAATAGATTTTATAACTAATGAAGAAATGACAATTGATTTGCTTGATAACTTTAATGTTTCAAGTGCAAAAAATTCATCTCCTATTTTTCTTTGAGAACTATATGGTTTTTCTTCTATTAAAAAAGTAGAGAAATTTATTACACAAAATAAATATCAATTAGAAGTACTAATATCGCCATATAGTAGTTTGGAAATACAAAATGGTTTAATGGCTATGGAAACAGCTATAAACCGTTATTTAGGTGTTATAGGTGATGAAGAGTGAAAAACTATTCAGAAAGACTTAAAGATATATTGTGAAAATGATGTTAAGGCAATGCTTATGGTTTATTTTTTTATAAAAGAAATTTATAATGGAAATATAAAACTTTAGTTTGTTTTTCTTTTTAATATAATTAAATTTTCTAAGTGGTTTGTTTGAGGAAACATATCAAACATTTTTATTTTCGACATTTCATAAAAATCTTTGAAATAACTAAAGTCTCTTGCTTGAGTTGAAACGTTGCATGATAAATAAATTATTTTTTCAGGTTTAATTTTTTCATTTATAAGTTTACATATTTTTTTATTAAGCCCACTTCTTGTTGGATCTAAAATAACTATATTTGCTTTTATATCAGTTTCTAATAAAAAATGCATAACATCTTGTTTAACTATTGTAATATTTTTAATATCATTATTTTTAATGTTTCATTTTGCATCTTCATGTGAGAAATTACTATTTTCAATAGAATATACTTTTTCAGATTTTGAAGATACTAAAAGAGCAAGAATTCCAATTCCAGAATATAAATCAAAAATTATTTTTTCATTTTTTACTTCAGATAAAATATCTTTATAAATCTCATTTGAAACTTCATCATTTACTTGAAAAAAAGAAGAAATAGATAGTCTAATTTTAAAATCATTAAATTGTATAAAGTGGAACTTTTTTTCTCCTATTTTTCCTTCAATTTTTTTATTATCTATTTCTCTAATAATAACTTCACCTTTTAAAGAAGTTTCTGGTTTGATTTTTGATAATTTAAAATCTTTTATTTCTATTTTTTCATTTGTTTTTTTAGAATAAAAATAACCATCATGAAGAATAATTTTATTTCTATAATAAAACTCTTGTTTAGGAATATATTTTTCTACATTAGGAAGAATAAAATTAGCATTTTGTTTAAAAGCTTCTTTTATTTTATTTATTTTAAAATCAATTTGTTCTTTTTGGTTCATATGAATTAATTCATATCCACCAATTAATTCTTGGTCTTCAAAAATCTCTTCTCTTCTGTTTGGAGATTTGTGAATTATTGTATTAATTTTTCCAATAAAGTAGGTATTTTTTTCTTCAATAATATCTACTTCAATTGTTTCTCCAACTATAGAACCAAAAATATAAACTGGCTTTTTGTTTAAGAAAGCTATCCCTTCTCCATTATGATTATATTTTTCAATTATTAAAGTTTCTTTTTTCATTAGTCATTACATTATAAAATATTTTAAATTATTTTATAATTTTACTAAGGGCTTAGTATAACGGTAGTACCGCAGATTCCAAACCTGCTTGTGGGGGTTCGATTCCTCTAGCCCTTGCCATTTCATCTTTGACCTTAGCTATTTTGTATAATAAAGTTTTTTAATTTTGAAAAAACAATTTGAGATACTTGATAGTCTCCTAAAGAAAAAAATTCTTGATAATCTTTTGATAAAAAATAAAATGTTTTTAATTCTTTTAAATTTGTTTTTTTATTATTGGCATGATCAAAACAAAGCATTCCACCATCAGCGAATGAAAAAAATGATAATTTTTGATTTGATTTACAAAAGACACATTTATCAAATAACAATTGAATGCCCTTATCTTCTAAAATTTTAGATACTAAATATGTTTGAATAAATTGTATTTCATCTTCAAAATTATTTATTTCTTGCATTACAACTTTAAATCAATTAAGAAAATTATTGTTTTTTTCATTTATAAGAGAAAATATTTCAATGATTTTTTTATAAATTATAGAATTTGTTCTAATTTTTATTAAATAGTCATTTAATGATGTTGCTCTTTTTAGAAGATAAGTATTGTTTGAAACTAAAATTTCTAATTCAGAAAATACTCCTATTTCTGTTGATATTCTATTTTTAGATTCTGGTTTTTTAATTCCTTTTGCTTTTATAAATAAAAGGCCTTCATCTGTTAAAACTTTTAATAAAAATCCGTTTTGAACATTAGCCTCTATTTTATCAATTATTAATCCATTAACAATTTTGTCTATAAACAAATTTTAAAATTCATCCTTTTTTTCTTTATTTAATATATCTGTTTTAGGATTAGATTTTTTATTATTTAATTCTTCTATTTCTAAACAAATTTCATCTAAAAACTTATCTACTTCTGAAGGAGAATAACCATTTATTATGGAAGAGAATTTTTTTTGAGTAATTTTATTTATTAATATTTTTTCCTTCATTTTAAATCTTTTCTATATTTGTTCTTCTTCATTATTTTTAGATTTTGTTTTTGAAGAAGGTTTTTTACTTGCTGTTTTTACTGATTTTGTTGTTGATTTTTTAGGTTTATTTTCATCATTAGTTACAATAGAAATGTGATAAATTAATTCTTCTTTTGTCATTAAATCAATTCCTGAAATAGATAATTTATTAGCTATTTGTGTTAATTGAGTTTTATTTAAATTTTTTAATTTTAATGCATTAGGATTTGATTCATATTTTTGTTCAATAATAATTTCCTTATTCTCATTATTTCCAACATTAGCTTCATAATCAACATTTTCTTCAGATTTTTCCCCATTTTCATTTGTTTGAAATGTATTAACTTGTTGAATTATTTCATTAAGTCCATATTGTTGTTCTTTTGCTTTTGCTAACATTTCTGCACGTAAAGAAATTTTTTTAATTAAAGTTATATATCTTGATATGAAAAATCATATAAAAATTGTACTTCCTGATGCAATTATATTAAGTGTATCAATTGTGCTTCAAGAAATAAATAATCTTGGGTTAAAGAATGAAGTTAATAAATTAACAATTACATAAAATCCTATCAATCCAATAACCATAGAAGCCATTATAGAAAGTTTTGAAAAAGTTTTTTCTTTATAACAATCATATAATTTTTTAACAAAAAGAACTAATGAAGTAGTTATTATTAATAATAAAATTGAAGCTTGAGATATTTGTATTAATTGCGTTTGAAGAACTATATTTTCTATTCTTGATGGAGTAAGGATATTATTTTGATCATTTGCAATTAAATTATCCTTAAATGCTTGAATAAAATTAGGATCAGTTCAATTCATAATAGTTAAAATTAATGAAGTTAAATACATCGCAAATAAAAATAATAATGCAATAAAAAGTGCTATAAAAAAAGGTCTAAACTTCTTTTCAGACTCAAATATTTGGCTTGATGTTTTTTCTTTATACTCATTAATATTTAATAAAAAATTCATAAAATCACCAAATATATTATACTCTATTTATTGGCTTGCCTTCTATAATAGAATCTATTATTATTTCTGTTTTTGTTTTATTTTTTTTGAATTTATAATTAGGATATTTATCACTTGTTGCCAAAATATATAAAAAATTGTCTGGATTGTAGTTATTTTCATTAATTAATGGCATAGATTTGATTTTTTTGATAGGATCATTAAAAATTTTATTAATTATTTCTGTTTTAACAGGGTTATTACCACCTTCTGTTAGTGTGAAATGAATTACTGAGATTAGAGACGGGAAAACATTCAATTTAGCATCGTTTCCATATCAAAATATATTTATTTTATTATTTTTTTGGAAAACAGAATATGATGAAAAAGCAATTAAAGCAGTTATTCTATAAATTAAACTATCATATAGTTCATTTTCTATTGTATTTTTTTTATCTGCTTTAATTTTTTGGTTATAAACAATATTAAATATAAATTTTATTAATCCAGTTAATGAATTAAATTTATTAAACATTGCTCTACTCATACTTAAAATAGAAATTGATTTATCTTTATTTTTTATGAAAATATTCGGTGGTTTTAGATTTTTTATAAAAAGATAAATTATTCCTTTTGATTTATTTGATTTTGAAAAAAGAAGATCTAAAAATAAACAAAGTGATTTTTCTTCTTCATCATTAAGTTTTAGTGAAATAAGAGATAATGCAATTTTATTAAGTTCTGTTGGTGTTAAAACAAAAATAAAATCTGCTAAATTTGACTCATATATTTTTTTAAATTTAAAGAACGAAAATATATTAATTAAAATTAAATCTAGTTTATTTGTCTTAATAATTTTGTCTACTATTTTTTCAATAAATTTTTCAATAATTATTAAATCATTTTCGTTTGTGTTTTCTATATCGCAAAATAAGATAAGATATTCAGAAAATAATTTAATAATTTCTTTTTTATTATTATCAATAACTTTAAATATATAGTTATTTGCTCTAAGATCTAATAAAAGTGTATTAAAGAAGTATTTAAAAAATGATTCAAAATCATTAATTTCTTTTGATTGTTTTGTTAAAGAAGTAAAGCTATCAATCATACTTTCAATAGTATTATCAATTAATTTTGGAGAAAACATATTATTTATTAATATTTCATTTATTTTTTCAGGAAAAACTACTGAATTATAATTATTAAATTCGTTTGTTTTAATATTTATTATTTTTATAAATTCTTTTTTTCTTTCTTCGTTGCTTATTATTTTTTTAAATAATAAAGAAAATGTTTTTTTAAGTTCTGAAATATCTATTATTTTCTTGTTTTTTTCTAAAATAATTAAAATGTTTTTAAAGAATAAAAATAATAATTTATCATCAGATAATAATATTAATAATAAGTCATTAAAGTCTTTAATATTGTTTAAATTTTGCTCTTTTTCATCGACTTTTTTTTGGAATTCTTCAAAGAAATAATTTATATATTCAGAGCTTCATATCATCTCAGAAACAATTTTAAAATTTGATTCTTTTTTTAGAAATTTATCTACTAAATGAATGTCTTGTTTTAATCTTGTTTTAAAGAACTCAACAATAATTTTTATGGTTGTTTCTAATCTTTCTTTTCCTAGTAAATTAATATTAGTTGAAAGGTATAAAAATATATTTGGTTTTGAATTAAAATATTTTAAATATTCAATTCAATTTGAATCTTTTTCAGATAAAAAATCTTTCTCTTTTCCTTTAGCAATATTTACTATTTTTTCTATTTGTTTTTCATTAGTTCCGAAATTAAAATAGCTTTCAAAGCATTTATAATCTTTAAGGAAATATTCTTTATTGATATCTGGAAAAAGTTCTTGAATTTTCTCATTATTTTTAGCTTCTGAAAAATAAGAATTATTCATTGTTGTTTTAATAAAAACTTGTTGAGCTATTTTTTTATAACCAATAATAGTAGGATGAATATCATAACTATATTTAGTGAATCTTTTAGCTTCTTTTTTTCATTCTTCTTCATTAAAGAAGTTAATATAATTAACACCCGATTCTTTAGCGGCTTCTTTAATAAGATTATTTAATTTTTCTCATAATTCATTAAGAATTTTACCATTAGGCATTTTACTAATAATTGTATTTATTCTATTAAATGGTTTTAAATATCCTAATAAATAAATTTCGACATTGTTTTTGTTTAATAATTTAATTTTTGAAATAATTTTTTTTATATTATTTTTTATTTCGACAGTTATTGAAGAAATATTTTCAAGAGACATTTTAGTTTCTGTAGTACCTAAAAAAATATCCATTACACTAGATGATTTAATATATTTTATAATATCGTTAGCACCGATTGTCATTGTTATAAAATTAGCTTTAGCAATTTCTTTTTTTAAAAAATCAAAATCTGTTTTATCTTCTTTACCAAAGTTTTTGAAGTTCTTTTTAATTCTATTATTTGTTCCTTCTACTAATGTTTTTACTTTTGAAGTGTAACTTTCAATATATTCTTGAGAAGTTTTATATGAATAATTTTTTTCTCCTAAAAAATATAACCAATCTGTAGTTTTTGATCCAGAAAGAGCAAAGTTTTCATAATTTTCAACAACAATACCAAGTTTTTGATACATTGAAGTTAAATATGAAGGATATGAAATTCCATGAGCTCTTTTTTCTGATTTTTCATAATAGCCGGCTATTCCATATTGAAAATCTACATTTAATGATTCTGTTATTGAATCCCCTAATGCTAAATAATAAAGTTTTTCATTCATTAAATTAAATTTCATATTATTAAAATTATAAAATAACTTTATATATAATTATACAAATGGAAGAATTAAAAAAAAGAAACCAATATATCAATGCTTTAGATAAGTTCTCTTTTGTTTTAACTCAAAATCAATTACAAATAATGTCTCTTTATCTTATAGAAGATTTATCACTCCAAGAAATAGCAAATATTTTAGCAACTTCAAGAAGTGCTGTTTTTGATTCGATAAAAAAATCAAAAAAGAAATTAGAACCTTTTTTAGATAAATTAAATTAAATTAGTTATATATTTTGCAGCAATAGCGCCATCTGATGCTGCTGTTATTATTTGTCTTACTTCTTTACTTCTAATATCGCCAATTGCAAAAATACCTTTTATTTCTGTTTCCATATTTTCATTGGTTTTTATAAAACCTTTTTCATCAAAAATTTTAATATGAGAAGCAAAGCTGTTTAGAGGAAGGAATCCTATATACGGGAAAAGAGCATTAATTTTAAAGTTTTTATCTTCTCCTGCAACATTAACATCTACACTTTCAATTCCTTCATTATTTCCGTTTATTTTTTTAATTTGAGAATTTAAAATAATTTCTATGTTTTTTTTACTTAATGCTTGATCTAAAATAATTTTTTCAGCAATAATTTTTTCATCTTTTACAAAAATATAAACTTTAGAAGCAACTGTTGATAAAAATGAAGCTTCTTCTATTGCAGAATTTCCTCCACCAATTATTCCTTGTGGTTTTCCTTCATAAAATGGTCCATCACAAATAACACAATATGAAACACCTTTATTTTCATATTCTTCTATACCATCAATCTCTCTTGGAACTCTATTAGTCATTCCTGAAGCGATTATAACAACTTTAGTTGTTATCTTTTCACCATTTTGTAATTCAATAATTTTAAAATAATCTTCTTTATTATGAATTTTTTTAACTTCGCCGTATTTATAAACAGCTCCAAATTCTTTAGCATGATTAAACATGTTTAAAGAAAGAGTTGCTCCATTTATTTCTTTTGTTCCTATTCAATTATCAATTTTAAAAGTTTGGACCATTTTCCCGCCAGGAGCACCTTTTTCAATAAATAATGTTTTCTTTTTTGATCTTGAAAGATAAAGAGCTGCATTAAGTCCTGCTGGCCCCGCTCCTATAATAATAACGTCATAATCTAGTTCATTATGAACGTTATTCATTTATTCACCTTGTAGAAATAGTTGTTACTAAATTGTAATTAATTTTTTTATTTTTATAATACTTAACTAGTCCCACTTTTTCAATAATATAATCTTTTCTTCCAGTAATTTCGAAAAATGCTAACAATAAAACTCCAGCCACTATTGAAATTATTGACATTATTGAATAATATAAATATTGTTCTGATCTTAATGGTTCCATTGCGGTTCTTAAAATTCCGTATCAAAGTAAATAAAGAGCTCCTGTTGATCCTGGTTTTAAAAGACCTAAATTTAAAAATACTCAAACAATTAAAATATATCCTACTAAATTAGCAAGTGATTCGTATAAGAATAATGGTTCTCTAAATTCACCATCAATAAACATGTTATAAGCAATAGTTTGTCCTAATCAAGCAATATTCCCATATGAAGTTGGGTTGCCATAAACTTCATGATTAGCAAAATTTCCTCATCTTCCAATAACTTGTCCTATTAAAACAGATGGTAAAATAATCCCAAAGGCCATTTTAATATCAATAACTGACCTTTTTGTTGATAAGTAGATTAGATTTAAGGTTAAAGGGACTGCAACCCCTCCTTGGATAGAAAGTCCTCCATCCCATATTGCTCATCAATTACTTCCGGGAAAAGGATCGGCTGGATTATAAATTAATCTTTCAAAAATAAAGAATAGTCTTGCCCCAAGAATAGCTGAAGGAATTGTAATTAAAATAATTTTTAATAATATTTCAAAAGAGTATTTTTCTCTTTTTCAGAAAAACATAACAGTAAGAATAGAGGCAAATATTCCTAAAATCATTGTAATTGAATAAACGGCTATAGGTGTCCCTGGAAGATATGTAATTTGTCCTGTTGTAAATCCATTTGCAAACATTCTTATTTTTCCTCCTCTTTTTTTGTTCTTTTTTCAATCAAATCTATGACGTCTTCTCCATATTGTTTTGTAATATACAAATAGGTTGCAGCTTCTACTAAAGAAGAAGCATTTCTACCTGGAGTAATTGGTATTTTTATTTTATTAATTTTACCATTTAATATTGAATAATATAAGTTTTTATTCCCTAATCTATCAAATGAGGAAGAGGAATCAAGCAAATCAAGTTCTATAACAAGGTCAATTTGAGTTGTTTTTCTAATTGCTTTTGTTCCATAAATTGAACAAATATTCATAAGACCAAGCCCTCTTGCTTCTAAAAGATCTTGCGTAATTTCAGGTGATTCTCCAAAAAAGGAATTTCCTACTTTTTTTACAATAACTGCATCATCAGAAACAAAAACATGATTTTTATGAAGCAAATCAAGAATAATCTCTGATTTTCCAATTCCAGACTTTCCTATTATTAGAACCCCTACCCCATTAATTATTATTAATGAACCATGAATAAATTCAGTTTGAGCAAAAAAACTTGATAAATAAACTCCTAAAGTAGTATTAATAAAAGATGTTTTTAACTCCGGAAAACAAAGTGGAACTTTATTTTTATTAGCTATTTCTAAAATTATTTTTTTATTTTTCTCATTCATTCCTGTCGAACATATAACAAGAGGCGGATTTAAAATAAAGATACTTTGAATTATTTTTACTAGGTCTTTTTTTGTTTGTTTATCCATTCAATTAGATTCGATTGTTCCTCAACCAATTACGTTTTTAGAAATATCATTTTCATTTAAAAATCCTATAAAGGCTAGTCCTGTTCTACTAATTGCTGGCCTTTGAATATATACGTCTTTTCTGGCATATTCTTCATTAATAATTTTAAGTTTATTATCAAAACAAGCCTTTGATGTTAAAATTTTTTTTTCTGTTTCCATTTTGTTCATAATTAATTAGAAAATTATATCATTTTATTTTGGCATACCAAATGGATTGAAACCAAAATAATTAAGAGTTGTTGCTAAAACAATTCCTAGTATTATAGAAATCAAGATTGTTAGTAATGCTATTAATATTTTTTTCATAGTAATTAAATTATATTGCTTGTTTGCTATTTTTTTTAAATATGTATAATTTAATTGGAAAATTGCCCGCATGGTGGAATGGTAGACACAGTAGACTCAAAATCTTCCGAACTTAGTTCATAAGGGTTCGAGTCCCTTTGCGGGTACCATATAAAATCTTTTTCTTAAACGGAAGAAGATTTTATTTTTTTATTTATTTCTATTGCAACGCTTTCAGTTTTTTTTAAATTTAATCCTGAGAATGTAATGTCTTTACCTTTCTTTAAAAAAATAACTAATTTAGTTACCTTTTTATTCATATATCCAATTTTTTTGATGTCAGATAAATTTATAATATTAATTACTTTACCAAATCTTCTTTTAGATGAAAAAACAAGAATATCTGAATAAAATATTAAAACTCCTTTTATTTTTTCTAGCTTTGTTTTATTAAAAGAAACAGATTCAATAAAGTAAATTTTATTTTCATCTAAAATAATGTTATTTACACAATTTAAATGTTTTATCATTTTTGTTGATGATATAGATGTTAGAGTATTTGAATTCATTTAAAAAAATTATAATCTATTTTTTATTTAATAACATTTATTATTTAAAAAGTTATAAAATAATAAAATATAAAATATATAGGAGAAATTATGAAGTCTAATAAGGATTTAAATCATTCAACATCACATTTATTAGCATTAGCTGTATTAAGTTTATATCCTGATACAAAACTTGCTTTTGGTCCACCAACCGATGAAGGGTTTTATTATGACTTCGAATTTAAATCTCCTTTATCGAATGAAGAGCTTCCAAAAATAGAAAAAATGATGAGAAAACTAATTTCTATGAATTTAATAATAAAGAAAGAAGAAGGTAATTTTCAATATGATTTTTCAAAACAACCATATAAAAAAGAACTGTATAAAGATTTAATATCACAAAAGAAAGAAATAACATATTATTCATTAGTTGATTCAAATGGAAAAAGACATTTTAGCGATCTGTGTAGAGGTGGTCATATTGAAAGTGTATCTAAACTTAGACATTTCAAATTATTAAGTTTAGCAGGTGCATATTGAAAAGGTGATTCTAATAATATTCAATTAACAAGAATTTATGGAACAGCTTGAGAAACAAAAGAAGAGTTAAATGATTATTTAAATTTACTTGAAGAAAGAAAAGAAAGAGACCACAGAAAAGTTGGAAAAGAATTAGGTATTTTTTCTTTTAATAAATTAGCTGGACAAGGATTCCCTATTTGATTAGAAGATGGGATGAAAATAAGAAACGCTATTAAAGATAAAATTTTAGAGTTAGATAGAAAATACGGATTTAGAGAAGTTCTTACTCCTGTAGTTGGATCAAAAGAATTATATGTTTTATCTGGTCATTGAGATCATTATAAAGAAGATATGTTTCCTTTAATGAAATTAGATAATGAGGAATTAGTTTTAAGACCAATGACTTGTCCGCATCATATTTTAATTTATAAACAGAAAAGAAAATCTTATAGAGAATTTCCTATTCGTTTTTCAGAACAATCATCATTATTTAGATGTGAAAAATCTGGAGCATTAACAGGACTTGAAAGAGTAAGAGGAATGCAATTAACTGAAGGTCATATTTTTGTAAGACAAGATCAAATAATTGATGAATTTAAATGATGTTATAAACTTATTACTGAAGCTCTTGAATTGTTCGATATTGAAATAGATTATATTTCTTTATCACTAAGAGATAAAGAAGATAAAGAAAAATATTTTGATGATGATGAAATGTGAGAAAAGGCTGAAAAAGATTTAAAAAATGTTTTAAAAGAATTAAAAATTGAATATGTTGAAAAAGTTGGTGAAGCAGCATTTTATGGACCTAAAATAGATATTCAAATTAAAACTGTTTTAGGACATGAAATTACTCTTTCAACTCTTCAATTAGATTTCTTACTTCCAAGAAGATTTGATCTTGGATATGTTGATAAAGATGAAAAAATTCAAACACCTATTTTAGTTCATAGAGGTTTAATTGGTACTTATGAACGTTTTGTTTCTATTTTACTTGAACAAACAAAAGGAAATTTGAAATTTTGATTATCTCCTAAGCAAGTTGGAATAATTCCTATTAATAATGAAAAACATTTAGATTATGCAGACAAATTATTTTTAGAATTAAGAGATGCCGGCTTTAATGTTTTTGTAGATGATAAACTTGAAAGAATAAGCAAAAAAATTAGAGATGCTCAAATTAGTAAAACAAAAATTCAAATAGTTATTGGAGATGAAGAAATAAAAACTAATAAACTAAAATTAAAATTTTTTGGTTCTGATGAAATTTTAGAAATTAATAAAAAAGAATTAGTTTCTTATTTAAATAAATTAAAAAATGAAAAATAATAAAAACCCTAATTTAAACTCAAGAAAAAACTCATGAATTAAAGCATTATTTACTTTATTTGTTGTTGCTATTCCTTCAATTATGATCTGATTTTTTTTATCAAAAGATTTTGGAGGAGGAGACCAAAATGTTCTTAATTTTGGATATGGAATTTTAATTTCAATAGGCTTTATAATCACTGTTTTTTTATTATCATATTTATTTTATTATTTTAAAATTTGCGATATTTCTTTATTCTCTTTTTCGATTCCTGTAGCTATTACTTTTATGGGTATTTATTTATCATCTTTTCTTAATTCAACAGATCCAAATTATATTCTTTATAGATCTCTTATTGTTTTACCTTTAACTTTAACTGTTATTCCAATTAATATATTAATTACAAAAATTAAATTAAAAATAAGATTGAAAGATAAAATAAGAAATAAAAAATAATTTAATTTGCTTGTTTATTTTTTGTTTTTATTGTTCAATTAAATGCTGTAAATGAATATAGGAATGATGCTATTGCTAAAAGAACTCCTGTTACTAAACAAAACACTCCATAAACAAATCCTGGTGAATCAAATATTACTACTACCCCTACATTTGGTAATTCATTAAGTAATTTAATCAATTCACTGATATATCCGCCATAGACTCCTAATAAAACTATTCCTGAAATTAATAATATTCCTGAAATTCCTATCATAATTGAATTTGATATAACTTTAGAATTTGTATTGTAATTTTTTTTAGAATTAAATCCTTTGATTTTTTCTTGAATAACTAATTTAAAATTACTGAATGCATTCATTTTTGCAACTTCTGTTTTTTCATTTTTATATTTAATAACTTTTAAGAATAAACCATATATCGAAACTGTTACTGCAGTTCCTGCTATTATTGCTACAAAAAAGAATGTTATCCCTAATCCTATTGCAGCTGCTCCTGTTCCAATAAAACTTCCACTTACTGCTCCTAAAAGACCTACAATTGGTCCACCATGAGCAACAGCATTTGTTACTCCTAAAGCCCCGGCAATTGCTCCCGCTGCAGCTGAACCAATTACATTAGCTGGAATTGCTCTTTTTGGATCAGAAATAGCGAAAGGAATTGCTCCTTCTGAAATTCCAATTAATCCCATAACAATAGCTGAAATTCCTAAACTTTGTTGTTCTTTTGAAAAATTCTTTTTATAAATTTGAGATGCTATCCCCATTCCTAGTGGAGCTATTGGAATAGCTGCTGCCATCATTCCCATAGGTTGTAAAATTGGTGTTTCTAAGGTTAATAATGATGAACAAACTACAAAGGCTATTTTATTAATAGGACCACCCATATCAAAACCGGCCATTGCTCCTATTATTGTTCCCATTAAAATATTTATAAATACTTGAAGGGCTATTCCATAAGTTTTACTTATTTCAAATATTGATGTCATTCCATCACCAATTTTTCCCATTATAAATGAAATTGGGGCATTAATAATGAAAATTGAAAGGAAACTAAAGAAAAGTGTAACTCCTAATGGAATAATAAATATTGGCATTAATGACGAAACATTTTTATGAATTTTTCATGTATTCATTCATTTGACTGTATATCCAATTAAAAAACCATATAAAATGGCTCCAAAAAATCCTAAAGGTGTTTGTGCTTGAAGTCCTGGAATATTAAATATAAGCGAAGGTGTGTTTGCTATAAAGGACGTTATCATTGCCGGTGCTATTGCTGCCCTTCCAGCTATTGAATTTGCAATAAATCCACCTAAAACTGCGATCATAAGACCAAAAGCAGCTTCACCAGATTTTAAAATATAGTATAAAGGTGAATTTAAAACAGGGCTTGCTCCATCACCATAAATTATTTTTGTAAGTCCTAAAGAAATAGCTATTAAAAGACCACCAAAAATAATGAAAGGAATCATATATGAAACACCACTTAATAAGTGTTTAATGAATTTGCCTTCTTTACCTTTATTAATCGTTTCTTCATTAGATGTTTCATTATCATTTCCATTGAAAATTAATGATTTTTTTAAAGAATTATTAATTGCTTTCCCAGGATTATGGATAGCTTCTTTTAATGAACAAGAAAATAGTTTTTTTCCAACAAATCTAGATTTATCTATTCCGACATCAGAAGCTATTAAAATTGCTTCTGCATTTTCAATTTCTGAATTTGTAAATTCATTTTTAACACCAACTGAGCCATGAGTTTCTACTTTTATTGAAATACCTAGTTCTTTCCCTGTTTGTTCAAGTTTTTCTGCCGCTAAATAAGTATGAGCTACTCCTACAGGACAAGATGTAATAGCTAAAATTTGATAATCACCTTGTTCTGAATTGTACATTGTTGAATCTTCTTCTGGATTATTTAAATTTCTATTAATTATTAAATCGAATGAAGAAAGAATTTCTTCTTTATCATTGCTTTCATTTAATAAATTCATAAAATTTTGATCTAATAAACTAGTAGCTATAGAGCTAAGAATTTCTAAATGTAAATTTGTTGCTTCCTTTTCTGGAATCATCATTACAATTAAATTTTTTGTTTTTTCACCATCTAATGATTTTCAATCAATTTGACTTGTTCTTATAAAAAAGATAGCAGGCTTTAAAATAATGCCGCTTCTAGCATGAGGAATAGCAATACCATTTTCAAATCCTGTTGAAGATTGGCTTTCTCTATTTTTAAATTCTTTTATTAAATTATTTTCATTTCCTGATTTAATAATTTTATATTTTGAAGCCTTTTCAGATATAAATTTAAATGCTTCATTTTGAGAATTAAAATTACAATCCAAAAATATATATTCTTTTTTTATCATATTTAAAATGCTTTCTTCTTTTTTAAAAAATTAAATTTATTTAATAATAAAATTATATCATTAAAATTTTCAGAAAAAAAAATATAATAAATATATGAACATAATATTTTTAAAACCTTATTTTTCAGAAAGAATTTGAGGAAGTGATCGTCTTAAAAATTTTGGTTTTTCTCTTCCTGAAAAAACTAAAATAGGTGAAGCATGAATTATTAGTGCTATTGAAGGTAAAAGCTCAAGCATTAAAAATGTTGAAGGCGAAACATTACTTTCTTTTTTTAAAAAAAATAAAGAGTTTTTCGGAAACTATAAAGGTGATTATCCTTTATTAACTAAAATTATTGATGCTAATGATGATCTTAGTATTCAAGTACATCCAAATAATGAATATGCTCTTAAAAAACATAATTCGTTCGGGAAAGCAGAATGTTGATATATTTTAGATGCCCCAGAAAATGCTGAATTAATTTTAGGAGTTAATGCTAAAAATAGAATCGAAATAGAAAATTTAATTAAAGAAGAAAAATGAGATCTTTTATTAAAAAAAATAAAAATAAAAAAAGGCGATTTTATTTATGTTCCTCCAGGAATGGTTCATGCAATTACTAAAGGTGTATTAACATATGAACTTCAACAATCATCTGATATAACATATAGGCTTTTTGATTATAATCGTCTAGAAAACGGGAAAAAGAGAGAACTTCATATTGAAGATTCTTTAAACGTTATTAAATATGAATTTAAGGAAGAAAAGAAAGAAAAAGATTATTTAATAAAATGTGAATTTTTTAATTTAATGAAAAAAAGTATTTCTGGTGAAAAAATAGAATTATGAAATGAAAAAGCTTATTGATTAGAAGTAGCTGTCATAAAAGGTAACGGAACAGTTGATAATGTGAATATAAAAGAAGGTGATTCTTTTATTATTAAAAATAACCATAAAGCAAAATTAAATGGTAAATTAGAAGTTTTAATCTCTTATATCGAAAAATAAATTAATGAAAAATCATTTTTTTACTAATTCTTTCCATTATAAAAAAAGCAATAACAGTTATTATAGTATTTGGAAAAATAATTTGGATATTAATTATAAATGAAGCTAAAAAAGTTCCATTTTCTAAATAGAAATACTTTCCTACAATAACATGGATTAATAATTTAAGCATTCAAGCCAAAAGAAAAAGACTTATATTTATAAGTGTTCCCATTTTTATTTTTTTTAAAAATATTTCATATGAGAAAAAACATAATCCAAAAACTCAGATAGAAACAAAATATTCTAGAAAAAATTGAATAGGATTAATAAAGAAATAATCAGGAATAACCAATAAGCAAAGAGGAGCAGCTAATCAAAAAATAAATCTTATTTGTTTATTGAATAAAAATAAAAATGAAATAACATAAATTATTAAATAAATATCTAATGAATAACCATTTAAAATTGGCAAATGTCAAAAAAGTAATTTAGTTACTAAAATTAAAGAAAGAAAAACTCCTGCTTTTGCAATTTCTCTTGTTAAGTTTGAATAATAATTTTCCATAAACTTTGTAAAAGTAAAAAATAAAGTTCTCTCTACGTTGGTATTAACCAAATCAGATTCTAAGAGTTTTTCTCAACCTTTATTTTAAAATAAATGTACCTCTGAACTTTTACAAAATAAATTATATCTTAATTATATTGCTAAAATAAATTATAATTTTTTTTATGATAAAAATTATAAAACACCCCCTAATAGATATAAAACTTACTGTTTTAAGAGATGAAAATACAAACCATATAGATTTTAAAAAAAACTTAAATGAAATTGCCTCATTAATGGTCTACGAAATCCTTCGTGACTACAAAACAAAAATAAAAAAAGTTAAAACACCAAATTCAATTATTTTTAGTGGTTATGACTTTGATAAAGAAATAATTATAGTTCCAATTTTAAGAGCCGGGCTTGGAATGGTCGACGGAATTCATAGTTTAATTCCTCAAGCTAGAATTGGTCATATTGGATTATATAGAGACGAAGAAACATTAGAAATTAAAGAATATTTTTATAAGATGCCTGATTCTAATAAAAATGCTCAAATTATTCTTGTTGATCCAATGCTTGCAACAGGAAGTTCAGCCGTAGAAGCCATTTCAAAATTAAAAGGATCTGGATTTAAAAATATCATTTTAGTTTCTCTTGTAGGGACTGAAAAAGGAATAAATAAAGTTTCAAAAATCCATAAAGATGTCTTTATTTATCTTGCAGCTAAAGATAATAAATTAAACGAAAAAGGATTCATTATTCCAGGTCTTGGTGATGCTGGAGATAGAATTTTCGGAACTAAATAATTAAACTACTTTAATTATTTCTTCTTTTATATTTGTTTTTCCTTCTTTTTGGTTTCTAAAAATATGAAGAATCTCGATTTTTTCATTTTCGCTTGTATGTTCGCCTCTTTTTTGGCCTCTTCTAAATGTTTTAATAGCATTTTCAACATCTTGAACAGAATGTCCTTCAGCGATTACTTCTCTTGATGAAACAAGAATAGCTTTATATTGATACATAAATCTTAAATCTCCTAATTTTTATATACTTAAATTATATCAAAAGAAACGATTTAAACAATTTTAATTAAATAATTAACTAACGATTTAAAGCTTAAAAAAATTAATAAAAAATAACAATCGTTTTTTTGTTTTTATTTTTGTTGTTAAAAAAATATATAATTATTAAAATTAAATAAAAGGGATTAATATGTATAAAAAAGTTCTAATTAAATTATCGGGAGAATGGCTTTCGAATAAAGAAAAAAATTTAGCAATTGATTATTTTTTAATAAATAAAATTGCTGAACAAATTAAAGTATTAGTTAATGAAAATTATCAAGTAGGTATTGTTGTCGGTGGTGGTAATTTTTGAAGAGGTGCTAGTGCTGAAAAAAATGGAATTCCTAGAAGTAGAGCTGATTATATTGGAATGATTGCGACAACAATGAATGCTCTTGCACTTCAATCTGTATTCGAAAAAAAGGGAATTAAAACTAGAGTTCAATCTTCTCTTTCGGTTGATGAAAAAGTTGCTGAACCATATATTACAGAAAAAGCAAAATGATATCTTAAAAAAGGAGAAGTTGTAATTTTCTCAGCAGGAACAGGAAGACCTTATTTTACAACAGATACAGCAGCTACATTAATAGCTTCTGAAATAGGTTTTGATGTTTTATTATTAGGAAAAAATAATACTAAAGGGATTTATGATTCTGATCCTAATATCAATAAAGATGCAAAGTTCTTTAAAGAAATATCATATGAAGAAATTATTTCAAGAAATCTTCAAGTTATGGATGTTACAGCTGCCGCTATGGCAAAAGCAAATAATTTAAATCTTCTTGTTTTTGATATAGGTGGAGAAGATTCAATATTAAATGTTCTAAAAAATAAAGGAAAATTTACAAAGGTGGCGAATAAATAGTATGGATTTTGATTTTTTAAAATTAGAGCTTGAAGAAGAAAATAAATTAGTTCTTGAATGGTTCAAAAAACAACTTACAAAAATTACTGTTTCTGGAGCTAATCCAGAATTATTTAAGCATTTACAAATAAAATATTTTGATGCTTTATCTCCTCTTATAGATTTATGTTCAATTACAAGAGCAGATAATCAGCAATTAATAATTAAACCATATGAAAAATCATTAGTATCAAGTATTGTTTCTGTAATTGAAAAACAAAACTATTCTTTATCTATTCAAGATGAAGGAGATAAAATAAGAATAATTTTCCCAGCTCTTACTCAACAAAGAAGAATAGAAGAAACTAAAAAGATTGCTAAACTAAAAGAAGAAGGAAAAATTAAAATAAGAAACTTAAGACAAACCTTCATGAAACAAATAAAAGATAATAAAGAAATTAGTGAAGATCTTTCTAAAGAATATCAAAATAAAATTCAAGTAATAATTGATGCTGAAATTAAAAAAATTGATTTACTTTCAGATGAAAAAGAAAAGGATCTTTTAAAACTATAATGAATTTTAAAAAACTTTCTTCAGTAACAATTAAAATAGTCATGGCATTGTTTTTAGCCATTATATTTACCGTTTCTTTAATAGTTATTGTTTTTGGAGGGGTTTATGGTAAATGAATTGGTTCCATTTTCTTTTTATTAATTGCTATGGTTTCTATTTATGAATTTTCTGGATTATTAATTAAGTCCAGGTGATGAAGAATTTATGTGGCTCTTATTCCTATTCTAATTGTCTTTATTTTTCCTTTAGAAAATTTTAATTACTTAAATTTAAGTCATAATGTCGATGATGTTAAAGAAATTATAAAAAGCCTTAGAAACCAATTTATTTTTAAAGTTGGTGGTGTGCACGCAATTGGTTATCTTTTATTTGTTATTTCCATTTTTATTCCTTTTGGTTTTATTTTTTATAAAGAGAAAAAAGAAAATAAAGATAAAAGAGTTTTTTGAACATTATTAATTAATTTTATTTTATTAGGTATTACAATTTTTGCAACAGCTTTAACTATTAAATTTGTTTTATATTGAACAATATATAAATTTACTATTTTAACAATAGTTTTAGCCGGAATTATTTGTTGCGATGTATTTGCTTATTTTGGAGGAATAACTCTTGGAAAGATAAAAATATTAAGTAGAAAACTTGCTCCTAAAATTTCTCCTAATAAAACAATAATTGGATTTGTTTGTGGGTATTCTTCTTCTTTTTTACTTTTATTTTTTTCTTTATATTTTTCAAATATATTTCTTACAACATTTAATATAGATGAACTTCAAAATATTTCTTTAGTTCTTGTAATCTCGCTTACAATTCCACTTATGGCAGTTATTGGTGACCTTGCTTTTTCTTATATTAAAAGAAAATTCCAAGTTAAAGATTATTCATCTCTTATTCCGGGACATGGTGGAATACTAGATAGATTTGATTCTACTATTTATGCTTTTTTATATTTTAATTTTCTTTTCGTTGTAATTTTTGAATCTTTCCGTCAAATTCTTATCTTTTAGGAGATATATCTGGTTTAGGAATAGGATTTCTTTTATGATTTGTAATATTAATTTGTTTAATTATTTTTTCTTTAATTTTATTATCAATTAATTCATTTTTATAATACTTTTCAAAATCAGAATATTTAAATCCTAATTCCACTTCATCTTCTTGATCTTCTCAAAGACCTCCGCTTGGTTTTTTATTTAAAATATTAATTGGAATATCTAAGATTTCTCCTATTTTAAATATTTCTGATTTAAAAAGATTTACAATAGGTAATAGATCACAAGCACCATCACCAAATTTTGTAAAATATCCTAATTCATATTCAGATAAATTATCAGTTCCTAATACAAGATAATTATTTTCTTGAGCAAGAGCATATAGGGTTGTCATTCTAAGTCTTGCTTGTAAATTAGCTAAAGACATTTTGTTTTTAATTTGAGTTAATTCTTTAAAATTATTAAATTCATTTTCTAGATTAATTACTTTGTAATTTATATTATGTTTTTTACATAATTCAATTCCATCTTCAAGATCAAAAACTCTTTTATTATTAATTGGTAATAAAACACCTAAAGTATTATCAGGAAAAGCTTTTTTAGCAATAGTAGCTACAACGGCAGAATCTATTCCGCCACTTATGCCAACGATTACTCCTTTTGCATTCGCTTGCAAAACTTGATTTTTAATTCATTTTGCTAAATAGTCAATATATTCGTTTAAATTCATATTACTTTTATTTTAAATGAATAATAATTTTATAAATTAATAAAATAAAAAAAGCTAGAAATTAATCTAGCTTTTTATTTATAAACCCAAGAAGCGCCTCTTGGCTTTAAATATTAAATAGTTGAAGGGAACATAAGTTCAAGGCGTTTTTATTTAAACCCACTATATTATTTCATATAACAAGCTAATTAATATTATACCATCTTTTTAATATATGTTAATATTTTTGGGAATTTTAAAAATTGATAATAATAATATTGAAATAATTGAATATTGTAATATGTTAAATGAGAATAATAAAGTAAAAGATGCTAAATAATAATTAGGTATACCAAAAAAAAATATTTGCATACTAGTGCTTTGTTGATATTGCTTGCTAAAATCAATAAAATTTAGATAAGGAAAAGAAAGTGGATCAATTATATAAAAGAAAAAAGGTATAAATAATAATATATTTAAAGTCGTCATTATAATTGATGTAGCTAATGTAGTTATAGATGTTATAAAAATAAAAAAAATTGGTTTAATCTCATAATTTATTTTTTTTCCTATTAGTAATCGAAATATTATTAAAAAAATAAAATTTGATAGAGTTAAAACGACTTGCCCAAATAAAAAAATGGGAGTAAGACCTAATCCAAAAGAAAGAAAAGGGGAAATAAAAAAATTAATGATTGTAATTAATATTCCATAACTAAAACCTGATATATAAAAACAATAAAAAATAAAAACAAAAGTTATATTAACATTTAAAAAAGAAAATGGAAAAAAGTTAGATGCTAAATTAGTTATTATCACAAGAACCAACATAAAAGAAGAAAAAACTATTCTAAATGTCTTAGAGTAGTTTTTTCTTTCAATTATTTCTTCTTTATTGTTTTTTTTATGAACCATTATTTAATTATATTTTAATAAAATAAATTTATCTTTTTGATTTATCAAACGGTTCGCCGAGCGCTTCTGGAGCAAATGATTTTTTAGAGAATATCATTAAAACAATTAAAGTAATAAAGTATGGTAATAATGTAATTAAATTACCATATAGACGATTTGTTTGTGTTCCTATTATTGTTGGTAAAATTGTTGAAAAAGCAAATATTAATGAGAAAAATAATCCTGAAATTGTTCCAAGCCCTAATCTTCATTTCCCCATAATCATTATAGCAATTGCAAGATATCCAAATCCACCAACGTTTCCTCTAAATGTTATTCCTGTATTTGAACCAGCTATTGCAGAAGGCATAGTCATAAATACAGCTCCTGCTAATCCTGCTATAGCTCCTGCTATCATTATTACAAATCATTTTGTTTTATCAACATTAATTCCTGCTGCATCAGAAGCATTTGGGTTTTCTCCAATAGATTTTACTCTTAATCCTCATTTTGTTCTATTCATAACGAAAATACTTCCGATAATAATAATAATTGGTAAAATAACACCTAATGAAAAAATATTTAACAGATCAGAATTATTAGTTGCATCTCCTGCTGTAAGATGCTTTACAAAAAATGGTAACTTATCATTAGTTCCAAAAATATTTAAAAATAAAATTGTTATTGCTGGTGCCAATATATTTAAAGCTACTCCAGAAATAATTTGGTTTGCTTTTAGTTTTATTACAGCAAATCCATGAAGTAAATTAAAAAGTAATCCCGAAATTGCCGAAATTATAAATAATATTATTTGAAAATAAGAATCTAAAGCAGCATCAAATGGGCCAGCCCCTAATTTATCAGTAAAAATACTTGCAAATAACATGTAAAATGTTGCGCCAATAACAATAGTTCCATTTAATCCTAAATTTATGATCCCTACTCTTTCTGATATAGTAGATGAAATTACACCTAAGGATATAAAAGAAAAAAACATTACCGTCAAAACAATTAGTTCTTGAAAATTAAACATCTATTCCTCCTTTGTTTTCATTCTCTTTATCTATTAGTTCTTTTTGTTTTTTAAAAAATGTTTTATAAAATTTAGAATTTAAATAAAAATGATTAAATAATTCTTCTTTTTGTTGCTTAAATTCTTTTTGAGAGTGCCTAAAATTATTAATAGCTTTTGTTCTTAATTCTTTTCTTATAAAATAAAATGCTTCTGCTAAGTTTTTATCTTTTTCTTTATTAATGTTTGATAATTCTTTATAATATAAAACTTTATCTTTATTTGATAAATAATTAATATTAACTTGTATTTTTTCTATATTTTTTTTAAGTTCTTTTTTAACAAAATTAATTTTTTTAACTTCAATAATTTTATTTTCTATTTCTCTTACTTTTTCCTTTTTTTGAAGGAATTTAGATAAATAAAGAATAATTAAATTACTATTTTTTTCATTATGTTCTTGATTTATTAAATT
>JBOFZK010000011.1:0-1025 GCA_051655145.1 Metamycoplasmataceae bacterium | reverse complement strand
TTAAATTCAGATTTTCAGTCGTAAGTAAACAGTAACTCTTTATAAGATCCTTGTAGGATCTTTATATTCATTTATATGATCTTTGCTTGGCGTATAATTTCTTGAAAACATTAAAATGACATATACAATTTCCCTTTTTGTTGGTATTTGAATTATGGTTTAGTTTTGAAACTGATCAGGTGACCCTAACCCTACAGCTATTAGCGTACATATGCTAACTAGCTAACGAGTCATACGCCTCATCTAATTTAAAGTTATCACCATTTTGTAGTAAAATGCATTCAAATAACTTTATACCTATTCTTCATACAAATATGTGTCCGTTTTTGTGGGTTTTTTGTAAAATTTTACCTTTTTATTCCGTCTAGTCAAAACAGTGTCTACACGGTCTATAGATCAAAGCGCATCAGCCTCTTTGTGCTACGACAAAACTGTAGGATGTGCAGAGGTGTACAGTTTCAGCTCTAAGATCTACTGCTCAAAATTTTATCAAATTATGTCAAAATTATACAAAAAGCCTACACACACACACACACACACACACACACACACACACACACACACACACACCGTTGTAAGATAGTTCATCTATAAAGTAATTTAATTTATTTTACTTTTTCAGATCACTGATTCTATACCTTGTGACCCAGATATTTGAGGTAATTTTACAATTTTAATCTTTTTAAGAGTAAAATGTCAGCGCTTTAGTTTTGGCCAATTAGTATAACTGATCCCCGTTAAAGTGTGAACATAAAACTTAATACTGTTTTGTTTAATAGGGAAAAAATATTAAATGTGTGTTGTGACTTCAGTATATTTGATTCTGTATTAGATTACAGCTCCTTGGTGATTCCAGCAGACCTCGTCAGGTATTTTTTTATTTTTTGTATTAATGATATAAAATGGCCAGCTAACTTTTTTTATGTTAAAAGAATTATGTCATGATTTTCTTTTTCGTTGCATTTTATTACTTAGTTTTGCAGCTATATTTAGAGTATTCCAGATTGGTAATTTTGATTTTTCTG
>JBOFZK010000010.1:0-64037 GCA_051655145.1 Metamycoplasmataceae bacterium | reverse complement strand
AATACTGAAAAAGATATTGTTTCTTTATTTGTTTATATATATACATTATTAAGATCTAAAAATATTTTTACACTAAAAACAAAAAAAGAAAAAATTAAAAATGAAGTTATTTTAGCTACAAATTTAAAAATCGAAAATTTTAAAGAAGAACAAATAATTGCTGAATCTGTTTCTAAAATTAAAAGAATGCAAGATATGCCTTCTAACATTTTATCAACTCCTAAAATGGAAAAAGAAGTTGTTTCTTCATTAAAAGAAAATAAAAAAATAAATATTAAAGTTCTTTCATATAAAGAACTTAAAGATTTAGGAATGAATTTAATATTAGCCGTTAATGCAGGTTCTACAAATAAAGCTAAAGTAATTGTCGCTGAATATAAAAATAATTCTAAAACAAAAGAAAAAATAGTATTAGTAGGAAAAGGAATTATTTTTGATTCTGGTGGATATAATATTAAAACTGGTAAATTTATGCTAGGAATGAAATACGATATGTCTGGAGCGGCTATTTGTGCTTATACATTAGATTCCATTGCTAAACTTAATTTAAACGTTAATGTTTCAGTAGTTTTACCTTTAACTGATAATTTAGTAGATTCTAATGCTACACTTCCTGAATCAATAGTAAAATCGTTTTCAGGAAAAACCGTTGAAATTGGAGATACAGATGCTGAAGGAAGATTAATTTTAGCTGATGGATTATCATATGCTTCAAAAGAATTAAAGCCTTCATTACTTATTGATGTAGCAACTTTAACAGGTTCTGTTGTAGTTGCTTTAGGACATGAATATACAGGTGTTTGATCAACTGAAGAAAAAAATTGAAAATTAATTGAAAAAACAGCTAAAGAAGTAAGTGAAAAAGTATGAAGAATGCCTTTAGATGATAAATATATTGAACATCTTTCAAAAAATACTTTTGCCGATATGTCATCATGAGCTATTAATCCAAAAGGTGGTAGTTCTGATTGCAATATGGCTGCTTCATGATTAAAACAATTTGCATTAGGTGTTCCATACTTGCATCTAGATATAGCAGGAACTGCTGATATTCAAGAAAAAGGACAAGCACCAATGCTTAAAACTTTAATTAATTTTATAAAAGAATATTTTAATTAAAAAATTGTAATATGAAATTAGTTGTTTGTATTATTCATTTTGGAGATGCTGAATTATTAAAATTAAAATTTGAAACTTTTTTTAATGATGATTCTATTAATTATATAGTTAGTTATAACAAAAGAAATTATGATGAATATCTTAAAGCAAAAGAAATGGATATTTTAAAAAAAAATAATATTTATTTATTTTCTGAAGTAGATGTTTATTGAGGTGATTTTTCTATTTTAGAATCTCAATTAAAATGTGCAGAAAAAGCTCGTAAAGTTTTTCCTGATTTTTCTCATTTAATAATTTTAGGCGCAAGAACAATTCCATATAGAAATTGAACTTATATTAAAGAAAAAATTAGCAAAAACGATAACGAAAATTGATTAAATTTTAATCATAATAATCCTATTATTTTTAAATATTGATTTAGTAATAATGAATTTTGAGCTAATTTATGTTTAAACTTTGAAAAAAATAAGATAAACAAAAATATTCCAAAAGATCAAAATTTTTATTTTTCAATAAAAAATAATTTTGTTGAAAAATATAAATCTGATTTTCCTTTTAAAGCTTTCTTATATAAATTTTTTATGACTAAAAATACATTTATATTAAGTCTTATTAAAAATAAAAATAATAAATGAAATAAAAAATGAGTATATTTTTTAGATAATAAAAAATATGAAGAGTCAAATGGGGATATTTTGAATATTATTGGTCCTAATTTAATTTTTAATAATAGAGAGAAATTAGAATTAATGTTAACTAGTGAAGAAAAAAATATTCTATCAGAACGTTTAAAAAACAAACATGCTCCAGAAGAATATTTTTGAACTTTTTTATACAAGAAAAGTTTTAGTGAATATAAAAAAGAAATTTCGCATAACCCTTTTTTAGATACAAATATTTCTAATCAGCCATTTAAAATAATAACAAAATATAAAATTAGAAAAATAAAAAATAAAAATCCTAATGCTTTATTCTTATCAAGAGTTTATACAAAAAAAGAAATAAATAAATTTAAAGATATTATGAATTTTTAAATGTTTTTAAATATTTTCTTAAATCGTCAGGAACGCCTACTCCATGCATTTGATTATTATTTATAATAATTCCTTTTATTTTTTTATTTCAAGAAAGTAAATAATTAAATGTTGGACAACAGAAATATTCATTATTTGCTTTATCTTGATTTATTATTTGCGAAACTGCACTTTTTAAAAAGTATTTCCCTTTAGAATAAAAATATCAACCAACAACAGCATAAGAAGAAAATGGATCTTTTACTCTAACACTTTTTATAAAATTATTTGAATCTAAATCAACATAAGATCATTTTGCACTTTTTTCTTTTTCTTTAAACAAAAGCATTGACCCATCAGCGTTTGATGAAAAATGTTGTTCTAAATAATCATCAAAATCAATGTCAACTATTTGATCACAATTAGCCACCATTGTAGGAGTGTCCGAATTTAGAATGTCATATAAAAATAATGTTGTTATTGTTGGGCCTTCTGTAAGTAAATTGATAAATAAAAAATCTACATTATAATTATTTTTCATTCTTAAAATATCTTCTGAATATTCTTCTTCTGTTTTGGAGTTTAAAATTATATAATATTTTATATTATATATTTTTGATTTAAAACCATCTAACACTCATTCAAGCATTGTTTTATTAGAAAATTTTATAAATGGTTTTAAGGCTTTAAATTCACTATTATAAAATCTCGAACCCATTCCGGCAGCTGGAATAATTACATTAAGATTTTTTTTCATATTAATTATTTTAAACTATTTTTGCTCATAAAAAAAATATTATAAAATAATATATAATTTGAAAAGTGGAATTAGTTGTTTGTATATCTTTTTTCGGAGAAGCGAAATTATTAGAAAAAAGATTTAAAAGTTTTTTTAATGATGATTCTATAAATTATATCGTTAGCTATAATAAAAGAAATTATAATGAGTATCTTAAAGCTAAAGAAATGGATATTTTTAAAAAGAAAAATATTTTAATTTATTCAGAAGTTGAAGTTTATTGAGGAGATATTTCTATTTTAGAATCAAATTTATTATTAATTCAAAAAGCTAAAGAATTTTTCCCAAATTTTTCCCATTTAATTATTTTAGATGCTAAATCTATTCCTTGCAGGAGTTGAGATGATATAAAAAAATCAATAATTAAGAATAATAATGGAAATTGATTAAATTTTAATCATTCAAAGCCAGACTTACATAAAATGTGAACTATGAATTATGTTTTTTATGTAAATTTAATATTAAATATAGATGAGCCTAGGAAAATCGAAAGTTCATTATGACTTATAAATAAATTTTGAAATGAATTTATTAATAATCTTAAAAAAGAAAATAAAATTAAATATTTTTTTATAAGATGTTTTTATAATAAATTTTTCCTTTATATTTCTATACTTAAAAATAAAAATAATAAATGAAATAAATATTGAAATTTGTTTTCAAAAAATGAATTTGATAATTCTTTATTTGATATTTTTAATGTTATTGGAGGGAATTGCTTATTTGAAAAAAGTAAATTAGATATTCTTTTAAATAGTGAAGAAAAAAATATATTATTAAATAAATTACAAAACAAGCATGCTCCTGAAGAACTTTTTTGAACTATTTTATATAAAAAAATATTCAGTAAATATAAGGAAGAAAATTCTGAAAATCCATTTCTTAATATAAGTGATTTTTATAGAATAAATATTTGGTTTATGAAATTTAAAATTAAAAAAATAGTCAAAAAATATCCTAATCTTCTTTTTATTAGACGGGTTTATACTAAAAAAGAAATAAAGCGTTATAAAAAATTATTTAATTTTAATTAAATATTTGGATCAATTTCAATATATTCTCCTTCTTTTAATTTTAATTCAGATAAATATACATTAGATATTCTGATTCTTTTCAATTCAATTACATTATTTCCAATAAGTTTAATCATTCTTTTGATTTGGTGATATTTACCTTCAGTTATTGTTAAAAATAATTGTTTATTTGAATTTAATTTAAACTTAAATTCTTTTATTTTTTTATCGTCTAAAAAAATAGGTTCATTTAGCTTTTTTATCATTTCTTCATCCATTTCTTTTTCAAGGGAAACTAAATATTCTTTTTCGATATTTTTTTTAGGAGATTTTAGCTTATGATTTCATTCTCCATCAGATGTTAAAAAAACTAAACCAGTAGTATCTTTATCAAGTCTTCCAACTATTTGAAGTTTATCTTTTATTTCATCAGGGAAAAAAGATAAAATAGTTTGATGTAGATTGTCTTTATTAGCACAAATAAATCCTTTTGGTTTATTAAATGCAAAATAATAATTTTTACTTTTATTTATTATTTCATTATCTAAAAAAATAACATCAAAATCAGTTACTTTAAATGCAGGATTAGTAATAACATTATTATTTACAATTACTTTTCTTTGTTTAATTTTTTCTCTTGCTTGAGATCTTGTTAAAATAGTATTAAAAGAAAGAAATGTTTCTAATCTTAAAGTATTCTTTTTTAGTTTATTCATAATTAAATTATAGTAACAAAACAAATAAATTATAATGTTAATATGGATATAACATTTACTCTTGAAATTAAAAAAGAAATTATTTCAAAAATAATTCAAAAGAATGACATTAAATCTCTTTTAAAAGGAATTCAATGTGCTTTATATAATTCAAAAGAAGAAAAAGTAATATTTAATATTAAAAATCCAGAAATAAAATCTTTTATTGATGAAAATGCAAAAAAAATAGGTTTTAAATTTGATAAGAAAATTGAAATACAAAATATAGTAATAAATAGTCCTCAACACTTTTTTGCGGGTGTATTTTTAGTAACTGGTTCATGCTCAAAAATAGAAACATCAAAATATCATATAGAATTCTCTATAAAGAACGAAAATATAGCAAATATTATTGAAAATAAATTAAAAAACCATAACTTATTATTTTCAAAAATATATAAAAAAAATAATATTGTTTTTTATGGAAAAAATATGGAGATAATTAAGGATTTTTTATCATCCATTGGAGCTAATAAATCATTTTTTAAATTTACTGAAAAAACGATAACAAGAGATTTTGAAAATCAATTAAATAGAATTTCAAATTTAGATATTCATAACCAAAATAAACTTGTTGATTCAAATGCTTTTTTTAAAGAATATTATGAGATTATTATAAATAATAATTTAGTTAATAAATTTAAAGAAAATGAATTACTTTTTTATAAATTAAAATTAAAATATTCTTTTCTTCCACTATCAGAATTATCAATAAAATTAGATGAAAAATATAATATAAAAAGAACTAAAAGTGGATTAAATCATTGATTAATAAAATTAAGAAAAATTGCTGAAGATTTTGAATTTCAGCAAGAAAAAAATAAATAATTAATTAAAATTATTATTTGTTTTTTTAGTGTACCTCTGGATGAGAATGTAAAGAAAAAATGATAACACAAATTACAATTCCAAATATTAAAAATATCATAGAATTATAAAAGGTTTTTGTTTCAATTTTTCTATGTAAATATTCAGGTATAAATTCAACTATTGCAATAAAAATGAAGAATCCACCAACGCAAACATTTATAAATGCAGAAATTATATCCCAAGCTTCAAATTTACTAATAGCTTCAGCTGAATAAGCACCTATAAAGATAAAAGGTATTAATATCGCTGTTCCTAAAAATGAATTAAATGAAGCTTTTCATTTATTGATTCCCATTTCTATTTGTCTATAATAAAAAATTAATTCTTCTGGAATTATGTGAAGTACAAAAGTAATTAAAAACAAAATTTGTGTAATGTTTAATGTTGCAGAATTTGCTATATCAGAAATAAGTATTCCCGTAATTAGACCACCAGGAATTCTATGAGATAATATCAATGATAAAGCGAATTTTTTAGTTTTAGGATTAATATCATTATTATTAAAAACAAGCATTTCATGATTGTGGGTATGTTCAAGTAAATCATTTTTATGATCATGATTTTGTTCAGTTAAAGATTTTTGATTAAATTTTTTACTTATAAAATATTTTAGACCAAGTGTTGATAATAATACTAAAAGAAGTCCTCCACCTAAAATACCAATACTTATCCCTCATTCTTGAGCCGTACTAATATTATTCATGTGTGATCATTCTCCGATTTGTTCTTTAGCTTCAAATAAGAAACCAAAAATTCCCAATATTATAAAAAAACCAGAAGAAAAAGAGTAAAGATAAATTGATGCTTTTTTAGATAAAGTAGGTTTTATAACCGGTAATAAAAAACCATAAATTCAAGGAATTAAACAAGTAAATCCGATAACAATAAAAATAATTGCTATCATTGGAAATTGTTGGCCAATTGTAAATGTATTACTATTTTTTTCTAATAGTGATAAAGAAAATAAATCATTCAAAATGAAATTACCTTTCTTACAGTATTTAAATTTTAATAAATAACTAATAAAATTATACATTTTTTAAAAAAATTTTATAAAAAAAGCAAATTTTTTTTAGTTGAAAAAATAGGTGTTTTTTTTATAAAAAAAAGATCTTTTTTTTATCTTGATTTTTTGAATGAAAAAAATTGAAAAAAAAATTGAAAAATTTTAAAAATTATTGCCAAAAAAATATTATCATTATATGATAAAAAACATTAGGGGGTGTTATGAATAAAAAACCTATTATCGAGCTAAAAAACATAGTTAAAGAGTTCGATGGCAAAACTGTTCTTAAGAACGTTAATTTGAAAATAAATAAGGGTGAATTTATAACGCTCCTTGGCCCTTCGGGCTCAGGTAAAACAACAATTTTAAGATTGATTGGAGGATTCGAATGAGCAACAAGAGGGGAAATTCATTATAAAGGGATAGATATTAAAGATTTGTCGCCTCACAAAAGAGAAACTGCTACTATTTTTCAGGATTATGCTCTTTTACCACATTTATCAATTGAAAACAACATTAAATATGGATTGAAACTTAAAAGGTTTCCTTTAGATGATAATGATGTAAGAATTAAAAAATATCAACAAATTCTTGAAGTTAAAAAAAATAAATGAAAAAAAGATGCTGAAACTCAAATGAAAAATTTGGATAAAATTCAAGAGCAATATGAAAAAGAATTAAAGCAAAAGAAAATTCCTAAAAAAAGAAAAATGAAAATTCAAAAATGACTTGATGATTCCGATTTTA
The DNA here is from genome assembly GCA_051655145.1 of Metamycoplasmataceae bacterium. Taxonomy (GTDB): domain Bacteria; phylum Bacillota_I; class Bacilli_A; order Mycoplasmatales; family Metamycoplasmataceae; genus UBA710. The sequence goes on along the minus strand of JBOFZK010000010.1, from coordinate 56,715 downwards.
AATATTCATATTGAGAAACTTTTGTAATTCAACAACAAGAACAATTTGAAAAAAAATATCTTACTAGGAAAATCTCAAAACAAGAATTAGATTCTGAAATGAAAGAAGCATTAAATCTGGTTGAACTAGATGGTTATGAAAAAAAGCCTATTGATGTTTTATCAGGAGGACAAAAACAAAGGGTTGCTCTTGCTAGAGCGATAGCAATTGAACCAGAAATTTTGCTTTTAGATGAACCATTATCTGCACTAGATGCTAATATTAGAAAAAAAATGCAAATATTATTGTCAGATATTCAAAAAAAATTAAATATAACTTTTATTTTTGTAACTCATGATAGAGAAGAAGCTCTTGAGCTATCTGATAGAATTGCAATTATAAGAAATGGTCAAATTGAACAGTTTGATTCTCCGACAGAAATTTATGATTTTCCAAGAAATAAATGAGTTGCTAAATTCATAGGAGATTGTAATTTATTTGATGGAGAAATTATGAATAGCGAAAGTATTCATTTATTTGATCAAGAAATAGAAATTTGAAAAGAAAAATATTCATTTCCTAAAGGAACTAAAGTAGATGTTCTAATTAGACCTGAGGATATTGAAATAAACAAAAAAGATGGATACTTAAAAGGTACAATTATTAATTCAATATATAAGGGAAGTTATTATATGTGTACTATTGAAACAAATTATGGGCAATTATTTGCTGAAACACCAAAGAATTTTAAAATTGATGAAAACGTTTTTTTAAAATGAGATGTTGATTCGCTTCACTTAATGGAAAAAGAAATAAATGAGATGAATATGGGGGGGAATACTGATGAATTGAGTTAAAAATATTTTTAAACAAAAAAGAACTGCTTTATTTATTCCTTATTTAGTTTTCTTTACCGTATTTATTCTAATTCCATTAGTTTTTATATTAATTACTTCTTTTCTTCCTATACCAGGAGAAGAATCTAATGATTCAGGTCTTATTGTAGATGGATTTTGACCAACATTTTGAAAATCTATTTTAGTATCAATAGGTGTTTCAGTTATTTGTTTTTTAATATCAATGCCTTACGTATTTATAATTTCACAAATTCAAAATAAATCTATAAAGATTTCACTTTTGTTATTAATTATTTCTCCAATAATTACTTTTACATTAGTTAAAATTTTAGCTTTAAAGGGTTTATTTACCTTTATTTTTGATGAACGGTCAATTAATAATTCCTTTTTCTTAATTGTTGGTTTAATCTACTTAAATCTTCCTTTTATGATAATTCCTCTTTATAATGTTTTTAATAATATGCCTAAAAATTTATTAAATGCTTCTGAGGATTTAGGATATAACAAAATTCAAACTTTTATTAAAGTTGTAATTCCATATGGACTTAAGGCAATTTGTTCTGGAATAACTATTGTTTTTCTTCTTTCAGTTATGTCAATTGCTGTTTCTGATAAGTTACTAATAAATCCAGAACAAAATCAAACTGTTGGAAATCTTATTAATGGTTTAGCAAATCCTAATAATCCATTTGATATGAGAAAAGCTTCAACAATAATTTTAGTTTCAATGCTAATAATGGGGGCGATATTTATTTTAATAAATTCTATCCCTTTAATTTATAGAAAGATAAGAGGTGGAATGGATGAGTAGATTTGTTGAATGAATAAAAAAATCATATATTTTAATAATCTTAATTTTATTTTATTTACCTTTATTTTTTATGATTGTTTTTTCTTTTAATAAAACATCTGATAAAGGATATATAAGTTTTGATAATTTTAACGGTTTTACTTGAGAAGCATATAGACAATTATTTTCATCTGAAACAGCATATTTATTTGTTAATTCATTTATTCTTGCTATAACTGTTTCAGTTATTGTAATTGCTCTTTCATTAGTAACTGTATTTAGTTTATGAAGACAAAAAAATAAAGTAATAAATGTTACTAAAAATGTAACATATAACATTATCAATGTTCTTCCCGATGTAGTTATCGGAATATCATTAGCCGCTTTTTTTGCAATTGCTTTTAATGAGCTAGCTTCTGATAATGAAGGATTTTTCAATGCTGTAATTGGACATGTTGTAATGGTTTTACCATATGGTATTTTAGTTATGTATCCTAAGAGTGAAAAATTTAAAAATTCTATTTTTGAAGCTAGTTATGATCTAGGTTATTCAAAAGTTAGAACATGATTTAATACTTATTTTGTTTACATGTTATCTTCAATTGGTTTTACATTAATCATTTCAGTTATTTTTAGTTTTGATGATTTTATAATCACAAGAATGGTATCAAATATGGAAACTGTAGGAACAGAATTATATCAAGGAAACTTTCAACCATGAGCTCTTGCTTTCGGATCAATTTTAATCATTATAATTTTTGCTTTTAATTTATTCTTTTATATTAAAAATAAAAAGAGAAAGGCATAAAAATGGATAAGAAAAAAATATTAAAAATTATAAAATTTGTTTTTTTTCCTTTAGCTTTAGTTTCATTAATAGTAGGAGGGGTTTCATATAAAATATTAAACCCTTACAAGCCTGCTATATATAATTATGCAGCTTATGCTTCTCCTGAAAATATTAGTAAAGTTAGACAAAAATATTCTTATAAAGAATATAAAGGAATTCAAGATTTTGAATTTGCTATTCAAAATAATAAAGCAATAGGAGGAGTTGGTCCAGACTATTCAATTTATCAACTTATTAAAAATAATAAAGTTAAAAAAATTAATTTCTCTGTTTTAGGTGTTCAAGCAAATAAAAATATATTAGATTTTTATACACCAGTTGTTCAAGAACAAATTGCTTTTTATAATCAAATATTAGCATTAGATAAAATTGATAATGATAAAGATGGAATATTCGATAGAATGGAAGAATATATTATTCCTTATTTTATTAATACAAAAGTTTTCGCATATAATAGTGACAAAATAAAATTAAACCAGGAAATTCCATTTACACCTGTAGAATTAGAATCACATATTAAAATCTTACAAAAACTAGTTCAAAATGGAGCAAGTGTTTTTTCTTGAGCCGATACTAAAATTGAAAATACAGCAACAGGAGGAGAGCTTCAAACCGCTTCTACATTCCCTGTTAAAATAACAGAAAAAAATTATAGAGAATTAATTGATAATTTCCAAACTATTATTCAAGCTGGTACAGGACACAAAATGTCTAATTCAAATAATAATATTTTTGTTGAAGATTCAGATGAATTATTGCAATCAGTAATAAATCCTAAGCATCCTTCACAAGTTGCTTATCTTTATAACGGAGATGCTTTAGATGCTTATTATTCTGAAGATAATTTTTCTTCAGTTCCTCAAGGAACAATTAAAATAATTAAACCAAAAAATTCTATTTCTATTTTAGATTCATTTGTAATTTCAAATTCTATAGATGATAAAACATCTGATGATCTTTTAATTAATATAGATGAATATCTATTTAAAGGTAAATATATGTCAGAAACGGAAATTCAGACCTTATTAGATTCTACAATTGATCCTAATGATCCAGAACAACTTGTTGATTTTAACGTTCTAGCAGCTACAGGGAATTTCGATTTTGTAAATTTTACTCCCACTTCCGAAGGTGTTTTCAAATATATACTAAATAATTATTTTGAAGGTCTTAATGATCCTGCTATAAATTTTTATAGTATTTATAAAAAAGAAGAATCTAAACCTATTGCACCAGTTACTGAAATGGTATTATCTAATTTAAGAATTTACTTTAAAAATAAATTAAATGAATAAATTAAAGATTATTAATAATATTTTCTAATTCTTCTTTGATATCTTCAAAGTTAATTTTTTCTGTATTTTCAAAATTTATAATTTTTCCGGCTAGAACATTATTTCTTATAATAAATTGAATTCCTTTTTTTTCTAAATTTTCTAACTGATCAATAATTAGATGATTATCAATATTATTTTCATTATTTGAAAAATAAAAAAGTTTTTTTTCATTGTTGAAAACATGAAAAATTATTTCACTATATTTTTCATGTGGAACATAATCAAAATATGGAACATTAACAAAAGTGCCGCTTGTATAAACACTTTTTATTTTCCTATTTTTTTTATAAGAAAGTCCTTTTATTTTAGAGATAACATATTCTTTGTCTAAATAAGTTATAAGTTTATTTTCAATTACTGTATTAAATGTCTTTGTATCAACTGAAACTAATTTAATTTTAAGAACTTTATTAATTACATAATGAGAAATAGGGTCTAAATTATTAGAATTAATTTTAGATTTCTCTATATTTTTAATAATGTGTTTTTGATCTTCTGACATTAAAATTGGAATTGATCATAAAAAATTAATTTGTAAATACTTTTCTTTAATATTATTTATAATTTTTTCATAAAGTTCGTCTTTAAAATTTTCAATTGTATAATTCTCATCTGTTGAAAAAAGAGAGAAAATTTCTTTAACATTAGCAAATTTATCTAAATCTGTATTTGAAATATATTCATTAGAAAAAAAGTTTTTTGTTTTTTTAAATTTTAAGTGTGGTTCAACCTCATTTTGGTTTGACATTTGTAAAAGGAATGTTTCTTGAGCATATGGGGTAAAAATCATTCTAAATTGAGTTTCATCATTCCTTTTTCAGTTTGTTTTTTTATTAAATGAATTATTTTCTAATTTTGATTTATTTTTTTTAAAATTAAATATACTATTTTTCTCAAAATTAAATTCTAAAGAAGGACAAGATTCCATAAAAAGATACTGCTTTTTAGTAAAAGAAATAACTGGTTTTGGGTGTGTATATGTAGCAACAACAAGTCTTGTTTTTTGATTTTTTCCAGATCCTGTTGTTACAGATTTACTACCTGAATATGTTTTCATAGTTATTACATGAGTTTGTTTAGATATATTAATAATTATTTTATTATTATCGAAAATACCTCAAGAACTATCAAAAGTATTTTCATTAATATTATTAACTAAAAGAAATAAAGAAGATAATTGTAATTCATGAATTAATTTATCTGTAATTGACCCTATTTCTTTATACTTTATTATATTGTTAAAATCACGAATTTTATTTATAAAATCTTTATTTTCTAATATCTTTTTATGAAAATTAAGTTTTATATCTTTTTGTTCATTTACGAACATTTTTAATTTATTTTTATTTTCTCTTAATTCCTTATATTTTTTAAATGCAGCTGGAAACGGAATAAACAAACAAGGAATTATTGTTAAGGGTAAACCAATGTATTTAAGCATAAAAAAAGCAAAATCATTATGTTCTTTTTTATATTTTTTTAATGAAAAATTAAGTTCTTCAGTTTTTTCATTAAACTCTTTTTGTATATCATTATCAATTCAATTAGAAAAATTATTTTCAAATAATTCTTTTGTTTTTGCTTTTATCTCATTTTTTCAAAAGGGATCTGTCGCTAAAATATCATCTTCGTCGTCGTCTTCTTCGTTCATTTTATCACACTAAAATTCTAGTTTAACATCTTCTTTTGATGCTTGGTTTGCAGCAAATAATAGAACTCCTGCATAATTTTTCTTTGCTACAACAACATTTGTTGGAAAAGTATAAATTAAAGAATTGAATGCTGTAACATCTGCATTATAAAGTCTTCTAGATGCTGCTATTTCTTTTTCAATCATTGAAGATTCATTCATAAGCTTTCTAACTGATTCATCTGCACCTAATGTTGGATACGCTTCAAATGCTAAATGAATACCATTTGAAATTTTTTCAATTGTATTATTTTTTTCTGTTAAGCTTGCATTTGGATTTTGCCCAGATCTATAAGCTGTTATAGCTTCTAAAGTTTCTTTATCGAATTTTGCTTGAGATTTAACAGCTTGAACTAGTTTTGTTAAAGTATCAAATCTTTTTTGAAGTTGAACATCTATACCAGAAGAACTTTCATTGATTTTAATTTGCATTCTATTTAGTTTATTATTTTTAGCTATATAACCTACAAAAAAATAAATTGACAAACTAAAAACACACATCAAAACAAACATTACTTTTTGTCCTGTTGTACAAGTTACTATTGGCAAATCATTATTTATTCTTGTTTTATAACCGGCTTCTTTTATTTCTTCTTTACCTGAATATAACATATATCTCCTTTGAATATGATATTTATACATTATACTTAATAAATAATAGTATTTGGTTTTTTAATTAAAATGCTATAATTTTTTAAATGAAAATTTTGTTTTTAAATGAACATAGACATAATCAAATAGGCGGAATTGAAACATATACAAGAGTTTTAGCAAGATATTTTTATAGTAAGGGTCATAATGTTTCTGAGGTTGTTTTTTTAGAAGATAAAATTGAAAGTACAACTAACAAACTTGATTTTATTGAAGAAGTTATTGTTTTTGAAAATAAAAAGGTAAATCCAATTAAAAGACTTAATATTATTAATAAAATTTTACCTAAAATTATTGATGATTTTGATTTAATTATTTGTCAAATAAGTATGTTTAAATGACCTAAATATTTTTATAAAAACGAAAAGGTTTTATATGTTCAACATTTTTGTCCTGATTTTTTTGAACATAAATTTTTTACAGGTAAATTTTTTTCAATAATTACTTCTAAATTGGCTGAAATAACAGGTTTTAAAAATAGCTTAAAAAATTTCAAAAATATTGTTGTTTTTTCAGAAAGTGATAGAGAAAGAATTAAATTAAAACATTGACAAAAAGCTTTTTGTATTCCTTTAGCGAAGTATTCAAAAATTGAAATTAAAAATATGATGAATGATGAAAAGGAAAATTCAAAGGATTTTATTTTTTTAGGAAGAATCGAGAATAAACAAAAAAATGTTTCATTTATTCAGAAAATATTTAAAAAATCAAATTTAGAAATTGACTTTTATGGAAATGGTTATAAAAATATTATTCAGGAAACTGATAAAATAAAATATAAAGGTTCTATAAAACAAGAAGATCTTCCTTTTGTATTAAATAAATATAAATTTTTAGTTTTATTATCTAAATATGAAGGATTTCCTTTTGTATTAGTTGAAGCTCTTTCTCATGGAATTCCATTCATAACAACGAATTCTTTTGTAGCTGCTAAAAACCTTACAAACAATAATGGTTTTTTAGTTAATAATAAAGAAAAAGAAATTATTGATACTTTAAACTATATGAAATCATTAACTAATGAACAATTAAGACAATTACAACAGAATTGTTTTAATTATGCTTTAGAAAATCTTTCTTTAGAGGTCTTTTATAGTAAATGAAATGATGTTATTAATTATTTTGAAACTAAAAATAAAAATTAGCTTATTTTAAATTTATTTTTTGGAAATATTAGAGAATTTGAAGTGAAATAATAGTTAATATCATCTACTTCTTTTTGATTAACTAAAATATTTTCAATATTCTCTAAACTTGGATCTTCAGCATATAAAAATAAATTAATTGTTGAAAATGTAGTAAATAATTTAACTATTTTATTTTTTGTTGTATCGTTTGAAAAAATTCCATTAACTAAATAAATTTCATATGGTATTTTAGGATTAATAACATGTAATCATTCAGCATTATCGCTAGGATCAAGTTTATTTATTGCTACTTTAAGTTTACTTATAATATTCTCATCCCTTGGGTGACCTTTAAAAATAATATTATAATTTATTATATTATTATCAATTGCTATTTTTTTGATTTCTAATAATTTTTTAGCTTCAGAAATAACTATTTCAGGATTTTCTAATAATCTTCCTGAATAAATATAATTTGTATTATTTTCCATAAATAAAAACTCATTATTATCTAAAGGTTCTTTAGAAAAAACATTATTTAATATTTGCTTAGATTTAAAAGTAAATGTTTTACAAAATGATATTAAATCTGCCTCTAATGAATTATATGGATTAAAAAAATCATCTTTATTTTTATTGTTTAATAATATTGAATCAGGAAAATTAGCTTCATTTACCATTTGTCTAGTTGGTAAAAAATATTTTGTTTTTTGAATATTATTTCCCTTTTCATTTGTAGTAACAAAAGAAAGCAAATAAAGCATTAGGTCGTGAAAATCATTTATATTAAATGAATTAGTAATTGTTTGACTTAAATATTTATTATTTGGCTCTAATTTATTCCCCGAAAATAAAAATGCATTATATAAACTATTACTAAAAAAATTCATTGAAGCTGTTCCGTCTGCAAATAAATTAATAGAATCCATTTTATTTAGTATAGAAAAATTATTAGTAAAACGTTCTTTTACTTTATTTCATCCACTAACACTATAAAAATTAGATCTATTTAATTCTTCCATTAAAAATTTAATTGAACTTAAAAGTAAATAATCATCTGCATAAAAATCAATTTTTTTGTTTTGATTTTTTTCTAATTCATTAATTGTTTTTATAATTTCTTGAGGAAAAAATTCTTGTAAATAAAAAGAAGAGAAATGTGTAAAACCAAACGGACTTGAAAAACTAAAATAGTGAAAATTTGAATATTCCTTATTATTGACTATCTCAGTTAAATCAATTTTTGCAGTTGTTCTATGAAAAAAATAAATTTCTTTTTGAGGATTTTTTTCTAATATTTTTATTAAATGACTTACAATTCCGAATCTATGAAAAACAGAATTTCAATTTATAAAATAAACTAAAGCAGAATTACTATTTACTTTTTGATTAATGTCTTCTAGTAAAGCATTTTTATAATCATAATTTAATTCTTCTTTTGATCCTATTTGTTGTATTTTATTTTCTAACTTTTTAACAGAGTCATTTCTAGAGTAAATAATACTTGCTGTTAAAATACCAACTGGCACTGTTGAAATTAATAAAATTTTAGCAAAAATTAAAGAAGAAAGTGATAAAAATTTTTTAAATTTCATAAATAAATTTTAGCATATTTAATTTAATTAATAATATAATTATTATAATTACTTTTTAATGTTTGAAAGGGAAAAAATATTGGAAAACGCAATTAAAGATATTGCTTTATTATATAAAATAAAAAATATATCAATTTTATCTTTATCTTTAATAGCAATAATAGTCTTAGGAATTATTTCTATTCCAATTTCAATTTTAATTGAAAACATTTCTATGATATCCTTAATTTTTACAGCAGTAATAATTGTTATTTTAATATTCGTATGCTTCGGTTTAGAAATATATTGTTCCTTAAAAATTTTAAAAACTAAATGAGAAGGAAATGACATTCAAAAAAAATCAAAATTATATGGTGTTTTAACATTTATTTTTGGTGCTTTTTCTTCAATTATTTTTTGTATAAAAAGCTTAAAAATTATGGAAAATAATTATAATTTTTCTCAAAGTGATTTTATGAAAAAAGAAACTAAATATTTATATTTTATAAAATATGTTTCAATAACTCAATTTATTTTATTTTTAATTATTGCTTTAACATGGGTTTTTGCATTTGATTTTTGAGTTGGAACATTCTTTTTGATTATAAGTTGTGTTTTATCAGGGATATTTGTTTTATTAAATTTATCATCTGGAATATATATATTAAAATTAGATTGAAAAAATGATGAAGTTAATGGTTTTAAAAAATTATGAGGAATATTAGTTTTAATTCCTTATGGGCCATTAGCGGCATTAATTTTTTCTTTAAAAGGAATAAAAGAATTAGAGCAAAAAGATTCAAAAATAAAAATTGAATTTAGTGAAAAAAATAAATTTATAATGTTAATAATTTTATCTGTTTTTGTTCTTGCGTTATTAGCATTTTTAGGTGTAAGTATATATTTAATTTTTGATTTTTGAACACAATTTACTTTTATAATTTTAGGTTCTATTTCATTATTTTTTATTATAGTAATACAAACATTTTGTACAATTTATATTCTTGCTGGAAAATGAACAAATGAACAAATTAAAAAAGATTCATTATTGTGAGGAATATTATCATTAATTCCGCTTGGACCAATAGCATCATTATTCTTTTCAGTAAAAAGTTATTTAAAAATTAAAAAAACTAATTAAATTTGTTTTTTATTAATAATTTACCATCGATAATTGAATTGATAAAATTTAGATCTTTATCTAAAAAAACAATATTAGCTTTTTTTCCAATTATAATATTTCCATAATTAGAAGATAAATTTAAATTTCTTGCACTATTATATGAACTTACAGAAACTATTTCTTCTAATGAACATTTTGTTACATTATAAAAGTTTTTAACTAAAAAATTATATGGTATTGCGCTTCCACTTAAAGTCTGAGTTCCTTTTAAATAAAATCAATTTCCTCTTTTTTCAATTTGTAAATTTCCTAATTGATATTCTCCATCTGGACATCCTTTAGGAGAAAGAGAATCAGAAACTAAATTAATATTTTTAATATCAAAATTATTATATGAATATAGTATTACTTCATTATCAACATGAACTGAATCAGTAATTATTTCGATTGCAAGATTTTCTTTATATTCTTTATTAAAGATTGCATTAACAATTCCTAAATCATGATGATGAAAACCACTCATAGCATTATATAAATGAGTAATTCTATTAATTCCATTTTGTAATGAATTCTTACTTTCTAGATAGTTTGCATTAGAATGACCTAAGGCAAAAATAAAATCATTTTGATATTTCTTAATTAACTTTTCATTATTACCGTTTTCAGGAGCAACAGTAAGAATAGTTGGTAATTTTAAATTCTCCTTTAAAAAAATAAGAAACTTTTCATCTATATCAATAATTAATTGTTCTTCATGAGCTCCTTTTTTAGATTTTGAAATAAAAGGACCTTCAAAATATCATGCTGCAATTTTAGGTATTCCTTCTTGAGTAGATTTATTTAATGAATTTACTTTTAATGAAATATTTTTTAATTCCTCAATTTTAGCAGTAACTGTAGTTCCTACAACCGCTACAACACCTTCTTTAGATAGGTTTTTAAGATAATTATCTAATTTATCTTTAAAATTATCATTATTTAAATCATCAAAAGAAAAACCATACCCACCGTGTGTATGAGAATCAATAAAACCAGGCATAATTATTAAATTTTTACAATCAATTCCAGGTTTTGAATCTTCTCCTTCTATAATATTTAAAACATTGCCCGAATCATCTAATTCAATTGTTCCTTTAAATGATTTATTATGCAATACAATTAATGCATTTTTAAATCTCATTATTTAAACATTCCTTATCATAAACAATTGTTACATTAGGATGCAAAACTAAAATTGATGCTGGAAAATTTATATCAAATTTTTTACATGCAATTAATTTTTTAATAGTTTCTGTTTTAGATTTTCCTAATGCCATTAAAATAATTTTTTTAGCTCTCATTATTGATTCAAGACCCATTGAAATTGCTTGATGAGGAACTAATGAAATGTCTCCATCAAAAAACTTTTTAGCATTTACTTCTATTGTTTCTTCTGTTAAATCAACAACTCTTGTTAAGGAATTTTCTAAAGAACCTGGCTCATTAAAACCAATATGCCCATTAACACCAATTCCAAGTAGTTGAAAATCAATTCCACCAGTTTTTGAAATTAAATGATCATAATTATTTTCTTTATTTGGAAAATGAGTATTTTCTAATTTAATATTTATATTATTAAATAATGTTTTATTCATAAATGTTCTATATGATTGTTCATCGTATTCAGAAATTCCTAAATATTCATCTAAATTAAAAGAAGAAACTTTACTTCAATCAGTTTTATTTAAAGCATAATCTTTTGATAAAAATTCATATGTTTTAATAGGAGTAGAACCTGTTGCTAATCCTAAAATTGTGTTATTATTTTCTTTTATTTCTTTAATTATTTCTTGTGCAACATATTTAGATGCTTCTAATTCATTATCAAATTTTAAAAATTTCATTTTTAGTTCCTTTTTTTATTATTTTTAAATATTATAAACTTTTTTTAGAATGATAAAAAAACTAAAAAGTTTATAGATTATTGGTTTTTATTTTTTCAGCTTGTTCCTCTGCTAAAAGAGAGTTTATAATTAAATCTAATTTACCATCTATAATTGATTTTAATGAGCAAGAAAAACTTATTCTATGATCAGTAACTCTATCTTGAGGATAATTATATGTTCTAATTTTTTCACTTCTTGCTCCGGAACCTGCTAGTTTTCTAAATTCGCCTTCAAGTTTTTTTTGTTTTTCTAATTCTAATTCATATAATTTAGATTTAAGAACTCTCATTGCTATATCTTTATTTGCAATTTGAGATTTCCCTTCTTGACATGCTGAAATAACTCCTGTTGGTATATGAGTTATTCTTACGGCTGAATCTGTTGTATTTACAGATTGCCCACCACTCCCTGTTGAACGATATGTATCTATTTTTAAATCTTGATCTCTTATTTCTATTTCAATATCTTCACCAACCTCTGGCATAACTGTAACAGTTGCTGTTGAAGTATGAACACGACCTTGTGTTTCGGTTTGTGGTATTCTTTGAACTCTATGAACACCTGATTCGAATTTTAGTTTTGAATAAGCGTTTTCTCCCGCTATTGAAAATACTAATTGAGAATATCCTCCTGATGAAGAAGGATATGAATCTAAAATTACTATTTTCATTTTTTTAGATTCACATCATTTAGAATAAATTTTAAATAAATCTCCTGCAAAAATATTTGCTTCATCTCCGCCGGCTGCTCCTCTTATTTCGATAATAACATTCTTATCATCATTTTCATCTTTTGGAAGTAAAAGAACTTTTAATTCTTCTTCTAATTCTAAAATTGTTTTTTCACTATTTGAAATTTCTGATTTTGATAATTCTATTATTTCTACATCATCTAATGATTCAAGAAGTTGCTTTGCTTCAGCTATATTTTTTTTATGAAATAAATAATTATTAAAACATTTAACAATAGCTTCTATTTTGTTTTTTTCTTTATTTAATTTAGTATATTTTTTTATATCTGTTAAGACTTTATCTTCTTGTAATTCTTTCTCAATTTCTTCAAATTTTTTCTTAATTTCAAATAAAGATTTTTCCATTGCTATTTCCATATTTTTTATTATATTATATTTATTTTTATTTAGTTTATTTAAATAAAAAAAATCCTCAAAATTGAGGAAATTTTATTTATATTATATTAAATAATAAATTTTAATTAAAACCTGTTATTACAATTGGTTTAATATCAATTTCTGTTGTACCATTCATTAAAACGATTTTAGCTTCAATTACTTTATTATTTAGATTTGGTTGTATTGAATTAGGAAAAACTTTAATTGAATAACCATTTGATAATTGACTTGATAATAAATCCTTAAAATTAAGAATTTCTTTATCGGTAATTGTTTCTATTTTGTCTTTAAAAGCAGTTGGAACTATGAAAGTTTGATTAATTTTAACAAATTCATCTAATTGTGCTTGAGTAGAAACTCCTTTAAATCCTAAAACTTCTATAGTTCTTGTTCCAATTGCTCCATTTATATCATGAAGTTCTACCGTTAAACTCATTCCACCTAATGTATTGTATAATGGAGAAAAAGTATCTTTTCAAATAAATTTACCTTCAGTTGTTTCTATAGTAATAATTCCTGGCAAAATTGTTGAATCTTTATCAGAAGTAATAATTTTTGCAGCTAATAAAACATTTTTTACTTCTTGTGAAGTTGTTGCAATATTTGCTCTAAAACTTGTATTAGCGGCATCTATTGCACTTTGAATAGTTGGATCATTTTTAGAATTAAGTTCAATATTTATTGTTTTTGTTAAATCTTTGTTTTCACTTGCTGTTATAGTTCTAAATCCATTTGTTATTGTTACTTTTTTTGATAAATTTTTATATATAACTTTAATAACCGCTTCACCAGTTTCATTATTAAAACTATCTAATTCAAATGAAAATAATTCAGGAGTGTATTTATTAAATATTTCTTTTAATTGTTCGTTAAGACTTAATACATTCATAGCTATTACAGTTGAAAAAGCAGTTTGAATAGTTGGGGTTTGTTGTTTTAAATCAATTGTTTTAGGGATTTTAGCTAAAACTTTTGAATTTTCTATTTCATCTTTATTAATATTAGAAGAACATGAAACTACAACAGATAATGGAATTACTGTAGCAATTGTTGCTCCTGTTAAAATTGAAGAATATAATATTTTTTTTGATTTCATGATTAAATTATTCCTTTCATTATATTATTGAATAATTCTGTAGCATATTTTGTATATTCAGGAGAACCTGCTTGAAGTGTTTGTAATTTTTTAAACGGAGAGATAACATTCATTTGAGATGAAACCCCTATAGAAAATAACACTACAATTATAATTATAAAGATAAATCCAAGTAAAATGAATGAAATTGATAAAGCTGTTCCGTTTTTAAATAGAATTATTGGTATTAAAAGGAATATAGAAGTAAAACCAAAAACTATTAATGAATTTAACATTGCATCATTAAATATTGAAGAAGAAAATTCTGATAATGTTAATAAAGAAACTACTGGTGTTGTTCCACTTAATACTAAACTTACTCCAATATTATTTGCAATATCTGAAATAGTTTTTTGATCAATCCCAAGACCATTTAGTGTATCAGATGATCATATATTTGTAAAATATAGCGCTAAAAGTAACACAATTAAAAGAATAATTGATATTGAAAATCTTACAGTTGAAAGACTAAAATGAATTTTTTTATTTTCCTCGGATTTCTTAATAAGTAAAGGATTATATTTTGAATAAGATGTTTCCATTATTTTCTTTCTCCTTTTTTAAATATTTTTTGAAATCCTTGTTTATAGTCAATTTTTACTAATTCTTCACCATTTTTTTTAGCTGATTTATTAGCTAAAAAGACAAATGGAGTATAAATAGTTATAGCTACTGCTAAATTAAATAATGAAAGTAATAACCCTTGTCATCCTGATGCTAGGAATCCACCTATCCCTACTGGAGCAGTTCATGGAATTGCAATAACAACAGGCGCTACTCATTTTAATTTTTCAATAGCAAGTCATGTTATAAAAAATAAAACTGGGTTTACTAAAACAAATGGAACTACATATTTAAAGTTTAAAATTAATGGAACACCAAATAATAATGGTTCATTTATATTAAATAATGATGGCGCTCCACCAAATTTTAAGATTTCTCTTGTTTCTTTTCTTTTTGAAAATAATAGTCCAACAATTACAAAAGCAAGTGTTGTCCCAGCTCCTCCAAAAAATACAAAGGCATCAACTGATCCTCCTCCAAAAGCACTTAAACTTGTTCCAATTCCTTCTCTATAATCAAGGTTTGTTTGAATAAGAGCCGTTGTTATTGGAGAAAATACTGCAAGTAAAACATTTGAACCATGTACACCAAAAAATCATAATAATGAAACGAAAAATGTATATGTTAATCCAATTGCAAGTGAACCA
This sequence comes from Metamycoplasmataceae bacterium, assembly GCA_051655145.1. Classification (GTDB taxonomy): domain Bacteria; phylum Bacillota_I; class Bacilli_A; order Mycoplasmatales; family Metamycoplasmataceae; genus UBA710. The sequence goes on along the minus strand of JBOFZK010000010.1, from coordinate 41,337 downwards.
GCTTCTTGTGAAGCGATTCCGATGAATGGTGCTTGAATTGCGGTTGAAATTGTATGACCAATTCCAAACGCATCACCTACACCAAAAGCTGTTGCTAATGGTCTAAAAATAATAAATGGTGCTTGTAAAGCAACAAATAACATTAATGTTATCATTGATGGAAATAATTTTGAAAATGCTCTTGCTACAGCTGGAGGAACCCCTGCTGGCATTTTTAATTCTAATTTTTCTGATTTTTCTAATTTAGTATATATTTCTATTGAAAGCATTGATGCTAACATAGCTACTAAAATTCCTGTTGTTCCAAATAAACTTGGATCTCCATATGTTAAAATCATAAAAGCTAAAAGACCTACTAATGAAGCAATAAATGGTTCTTTAGATTCTTTCGCTCTAGCTAATGAATAACTTAATGTTAAAGTTATAAATATTGATAAATATGAAAATATACCTTTTCATATTGTATAAAATACAAAAATCCCTATCGAGGAAATTTGCTGTGACACTGTTCCAGGAACAAAATCTCATATTCCTTGACTACTTATCTCCATTTGTCCAGGAATACCTCAAACGATTCATCCTAGAATTGATGTTGAAGCGGTTCCGGCTCAACCAAATACTAAAGTCATGCAAATAACTCCAATAGAAGCAGAGATAATTAAAGGAACTAATAAGGCAAACCCGTCACGTAATGCTGCCATGTGTTTTTGTTCAGCGAGTTTACCCATTCTCATTATAATAACATCTCACCCACGTTTTATCGTTTGTTTGAAATTACTATCTGTCTTAATTTCGGACATAATTTTCTTTCTTTCTTTCTTTATTTTTGTAATTTTTTTTATAATTTATTATTTTTTAAAGCATCTAAAACAAGATTGTATGTTTCCTCACCTTTTGCCATAGCATAAATTGCTGGAGGAATAACCACTACTGGTTTCCCGCCTGCTATTTCTCTAAATGTAGATTCCATAAAACGAACTTGTGGTCCTATTAGAACAATATCATATTGAGAAATTAATGTTTTGGCTTCAGAAGAAGCTTTTGCTACTACATCAACTTCTTCTCCTATTGATTCAGCATATTTTTTTATATTTGCTTCTAATAAAGAAGTAGACATACCTGCAGAACAAGCTAATAAAATTTTAAGCATTTAAACTCTCTTTCTAAAAATTTATTATTTTATAATAAATTAAATTTACATTTTTTATTATACTATAAATTTTTTTATAAATGAATTATTCTAATTCAATAAGTTTTCCTTGTTTTAATATTTTTTTATAATTTTTTTCTTTTATCGAGTATGAAAAAATTAGTTCTTTTTCATCTAAAGCAATTGTTAAATCTCTTATACTTTTGAATTTTTCAGCTTCATGATAACGTAATATTTCAACCGCTTTATTTCATTTAGATAATCTTTGGCAAGCATGAAAATTTGTAAAAATATTTCTAAATAAAAAAATTTGACTTTCAATTAAATTTGTTTTCTCTTGATTTTCACTAATAAATTTTTTTTTAAGAATTTTTTTAAGTTCTTCTTTAGTATGAATTTTAATATATTCAATTAATGAATAAAAACTTTTTTCTTCTATATTAGTTATTAAAAAATCTTTTTTTAAAAGTTTTTTTATTTCAATATTTATTTTTGCTTTTATCGATAAATTTATTACTAAATAAATAATTGTAACTGTTGTTGATAAAAGAAAAAATATAGCTACAACATTAGCTAATATATTTGTCCAAACTGGTCCTGCAAAACTATTTGGATCATTTGGATCTAAATTAAAATTATTTATCAAAATGTCTCCTTTAATAAAAATTATTTATTAAATAAATAATAACAATTATTTAAAAAAATTAAATAATTGTTTTTTTATCATTTAAAATGATTTCTAATTTTGGTCCTTTTAAATTATTAATTACTGTTCCGTTTTTATTAACTATAACTTGTAAAATATTTTCTCTAAAATTTAATTTAAATTTTAGACTCTTTCATAATGAAGGTAATTTTGGATTAAAATGAAGAACTTGATTAATAATTCTCATTCCACCAAAACCTTGAACTAAAGACATTCAAGAACCAGCCATTGAAGTTATATGTAATCCATCTTTTGTATCATCATTATAATTATCTAAATCTAATCTAGAAGCTCTTAAATAAAATCTTTCAGCATCTTCAAGATTACCAATTTTAGCAGCTAATATTGAATGAATACAAGGAGATAATGAAGATTCATGAACTGTATATTTTTCATAAAAATTATAATTATTTTCTATTTGTTTTTTTGTAAATTCATCTTCAAATAAATAAATACCTTGGAGAACATCTGCTTGTTTAATAAAACATGATCTTAAAATTTTATCTCATGATCAATTATGAACAATAGGTCTATCTTTTGCTTTTAAGTCTTTTACTTCAATAAGTTCTTTATCAAGGAAAGTATCGTGTTGAATAAAAATATCTAATTCCTTTGAATATGGGAAATATATATTATCAACTATTTTTTTTCATTTATTAATTGTTGTAGAAGTTAATTTAAATTTATCTAATTTTATTTTATTTTCTTCAAGCAAAGAAATTGTATATTTTAAAGTTCAAGAAGCTATTTTATTTGTATATCAATTATTATTAACATTGTTTTCAAATTCATTTGGCCCAGTAACACCATGAAGCATATATAATTTTTTATCTTTATTATAATGAACTCTTGATGCTCAAAATTTAGAAATTTCAACAAGAACTTCTAATCCTTTTGATAATAAATATTTTTTATCATTTGTATAATTATAATAATTAAAAATAGCAAAAGCTATTGCTCCATTTCTATGAATTTCTTCAAAAGTTATTTCTCACTCATTATGACATTCAATACCATCAAAAGTAACCATTGGATATAAAGCTCCATCTAGACCTTGCATTCTTGCATTGTGTTTTGCTTGTTCTAGTTGTTTATATCTATATAGAAGAAGATTTTTTGAAACCGATTCTGGGGAAGTAGCAAGATAAACTGGTAAACAATATGCTTCTGTATCTCAATATGTTGCTCCTCCATATTTTTCACCCGTAAATCCTTTAGGACCTATATTTAATTCTGGATCAACACCATAATATGTTGAAAACAATTGAAATAAACTAAATCTTACACCTTGTTGAGATTTTTCATCTCCTTCAATTTCTATATCAGATGTTTCTCAACGAGTATTTCATTCTTTTGCATGTTTATTTTTAGCATCTTCAAAACTTTTTAAAGATAATACTTTTTTAATAGCATTTGCTTTTAATTGTTTTTCTGAATGAGTTCTTGAAGTTAAAACTGCTACTTTTTTATTAATTTCATATTTATTATTAGCGTTTGCCTGGAAATCAAATTTTTCATATGCTTTAAAAGTTTCAGTTATAAAAGTTTTTTCAGCTTTAAAATTAATATCATTAATCATAGAAGCGCCTACTAAAAATCTTTGAACACCAAAAGGATTTTCTTTTGTTTTAATTGATAAAAAAGAGGCTTTATCATTTGAGGAATTAATAAAATCTCAAAACTTTTCATTATGGTTTGAATCTAAATTATAAACATCACCATCTAATTTAGAAATAATTGATATTTTACAATTTTTAGAAGGTGTTATTGAATAAGAAATAAAAACTGTTTCAGGATCAACTATTGAGTAAAATCTTTCAGTCTTTACATCGATATTAATATTAGATATTTTTGTTGAAAATTCTCTTGAAAGAATTCCATTTTTCATATCTAAAACTCTTTTAAATTTACTTGGTTTTTGGATATATAAATCAAGTTTTTCATCATTGATAAAAATATCAAATTCTAAAAAATTTAAAGAGTTAATTGCTTTACCAAAATATTGAGGATATCCATTTTTTCATCATCCTACTCTTGTTTTATCTGGAAATCATACTCCACCATTGTAAACACCTTTATGAGTTTTTCCTCCATATCCTTCTTCAAAATTTCCTCTTGAACCTAGAAGTCCATTACCTAATGATGTTAATGATTCTCCTATTAAAAAATCATTGCCTTCTTCATGCATTTTATTTTCAATAAGTAATCAAGGATCAATCTCAAAAAGATTTTTTATATGCAATTCATTTATATTTTTATTTTTCATTATTTATTTCTCCTTTTTAAAAATATTTTTGCCTCATAAATGTTTAATATGTTATTTTTTGATAAATGTTTATAGTTAGATAATAAAAGCTCATATCCATCATTTAAAAAGTCTTCTTCTGTTTTTACTTCTTTGTTATTAAAATTTAATAAAATCATTGCTTCATAATTTTTATTTTCTAATTTATAAAAAATTAAGTTTTTTTCACATTTAATTAAATTAATATTGTTAAAGTTTGTAAAAATATCATTGAATTTATTTTTTCTTATTTCAATTAATTCTTTTGTATATTTAAAAACAGAAAATTCTTTTTTAAGATCTTCTTCTAAATTTTGATTTTGATAATTTCATGATGAATTAATTCATCCCTTATTTTTTGAAAACCCAGAATTTTCTTGACCGCTTCATGAAAATAATGATCTTGATAAATCACGAGATCCTGTTTTAGATCCTTTAATAAAATCATCATATGAAAGTTTTTTATCTTTTTCTACAATATTATTTAATTGTTGAAAAAAGGCTCCATCACGAAAATCTTTTTCATTATTAAGAAGAGTACTTGACATTCCTATTTCTTCACCTTGAAATAAAAATGGAACACCTTTCGTTGTAAGAGTAAATGTAGATAATAATGTTTGTCCAAAATAATAATTATTTTCATTAACATCTAAATATCTTTCAAGAGCTCTTGGAGTATCATGATTAGTTCATCCTGTACATGTTAAAAGAGGTTTGTCTTGTCAATCAAAATATCCTCTTAATTCAGTAAAGTCTGGTTTATTTTTAATTGGAGCATATGATCCGAAAGGATTTTTTCAATCAAAAGCTAACATTGAGAAATTAAAAAAAGAATCAGTTGCTTTTTTATTTTCATTAGAATATTTAGTCATTATTTCAGGATTAATACTTCAAGATTCACCTACAGTAAAAGCATCTTTATTTTTAAAAACTTCTTCATACATTTCATGTAGATATTCAAAATTATATTTTCCATAACGAATAATATAAGGATTTGTTGTTTTTCCAACATGTTCTATTGCATCTAATCTAAAATATTTAACGCCAAGACCAATTCAAAAATTTAACATTTTATAAATTCATTTTCTAAGTAAGGGATTATCTCAATTAAAATCTGGTTGTTCTTTTGAAAATATATGTAAATAATAACTATTTATTTCTTTAACATATTCTCAAGCGCTTCCTCCAAAGATCGATTCATCTTCTAAATTAGGTTTATCATTTCAAATATAAAAATTATGATAAGGGCTCTCTTTTGATTTTTTAGCTTCTTGAAATTCCAATGCTAGATCTGAACCATGATTTAAAACTACGTCCATCATAATTTCCATATTTCTTTTTTTAGTTTCTTTAATTAATTCTTTAAAATCATTCATTGTCCCAAAAAGAGGATCAATTTCATAATAATTAACAACATCATATCCAGCATCTGCAAAATTAGTTTTATAAATAGGACATAATCAAATAATATCTACGCCTAAATCTTGTAAATAATCTAATTTTTCAATTATCCCTTTAATATCTCCGTTCCCATCATTATTTCCATCTTTAAATGATCTTGGGAAAATCTGATATCCTATTTTTTTAGAAAGTTCATTCATTAATTTACTCCTTTTTTAAAATAGTAAACTTGAACATCTTTTCCTTTAATTGTTACTTTTGATAAATCTACTTTTTTATCATTTAAGGCATCAAATAAATTAGGAGTTAAAATAGTAGAAGATAAATTAAGATTTATTGTTTTATCTGAGAAATTTAAAATAGTATATGTTATTTCATTTTCATCATAATTTTTCATAATAAAAATTTCTTTATTTTTAGATTCAACAATTAAATATTCTCCTTCTCTTAAAGAAGAATGTTTTTTTCTAAGTTGAATTCAATCTTTTATTGTTTCATATATTTCCATGTCTCATTTTTTTTCATCTCATTGCATACATTTTCTGCAACCAGGATCATGCTCACCAGTCATTCCGATTTCATCTCCATAATAAATACATGGACTACCTAGCATTGTAAAAATTATTTTATAACCAAATAAAAATAATTTTTTATCGTTTTTTAATTCAGTTAAAAATCTTGGAGTATCATGAGAACCTAAAAGATTAAACATATTTTTTTTAATAGGATCAGAATACATTAATAAATATGAAGATAATTTTTCAGAAAATTTAGTTGCGTCTCAATTTTCTTTTATTGCATTTTGAATAATTCCTCTTAATTCATAATTCATTACTGAATCAAATGTATCTCCTGATAAATATAAATTAGAATCATATCAAATTTCTCCTAAAATATAATTTTTATCATTAATATCTTTAACTCATTTTCTAAATTGTCTTCAAAATGTTAAAGATGGTTCGTTTGCAACGTCTAATCTTCAAGCATCAATTCCTAATTTTGTTCATTTAGAAACTACTTTTTTAAAATAATCAATAACATTAGGATTTGATCAATTTAATCTTGGCATAAAAGGAGTAAAGGCAAATGTTTCATAAACTTGATTTTCCATTTGAAGATATCCATCAGGATATTTTTCTGCTTCTTTTAAATCGCTTGAATCATAGACAAAAAATCAATCAAAATATTTTGAATTTTCTTTATTTTTTACAACATCAAGTCATTGTTTAAATTTAGCTCCACAATGGTTAAAAACAGCATCAAACATAATTTTTATTCCAAGATTATGAGCTTTAGTAATTAAATTATCTAAAACTTTATCATCTCCAAAATGTTCATCTATTTTTAAATAATCTTCTGTATCATATTTATGATTTGTATTAGCTTTAAATATAGGTGTGAAATAAATCCCATTACATCCTAATTTTTTAATGTGTTCTAAATTATTAATTACTCCTTGAAGATCTCCACCAAAATAATCTGTCGCTAATGGAGATATTTCAGGATTTCATGGTTTAGTTTCTGGATTATCATTTTTTTTATCTCCATTTGCAAAACGCTCAGGAAAAATTTGATATCAAATAGTATCTTTTACTCATGATGGGCTTTCATTTAGATTTCCTTCATGTAAAAATCCTCAAGTAAAACCATCACCATCAATATTTTCTCCGCTTTTTTTAAAACCTTTTTCTGTATAAATTAATTTTTCTCCATTGAAACCTTCTATTTCAAAAGCATATCTCAATCTTTTTGTTTTTGTTTTTATATTTGCTTTAAAATAATCATAAAAATTATCTGAAAGAAACTTAAAAGCTATTTCTGGACACTCTTCATTTCAATAAGATGTTTTACTTGTTCCCCCGAATTGAGTAACCCCTTCGGCTTTATTATTGTTTCTTCAATCAAAAGGGTCTCCCTTTCTTACAAAAACATTTTTAACATCACCTTTTTTACATCTTAAAATAACTGTTAATTTATCAGCAAAATTTTGATAAGCAAACTTCCCATATCCTGTATGTAAAATTGCTTCTTTATTTATTGAATTTTTTGTATTTATTTTTTTAAAAAAATCAAGAATTGAATTTAAGTTTAATTCTGATGTTGAATTTACTCAATACAATGAATTTTCCTTAACTTCTTCGTTATTTCAACATATTCCTACTGTATCAATAAATGAATATTTAAGACCTTTAATTCCTTCTATTGAATCTTCAAAACCAATACATTCATTAGGTTTTAATTTTAATCCTTTTGCTGCCGCTAAAAAAATATCTGGATATGGTTTTCCTTTTGTTATTTTTTTTGGATTTACAATAAAATCAAAATAATCCTTTAATTTAAGTTTTTCTAAAATTAAAGGAGCATTATGGGATGAACTAGCAATTGCTAACTTCATTTTTTTCTTTTTGGCATCTTTTAAAAGATTTAATATACCTGGAAGAATTGAATTTTCTTTAATAGAAGTTTGAAGCATAGAAATATAAAAAGCATTCTTGTCATCACAAATTCTTTTAAAGTCATTTGTTTTTAATTCCTTTTTATTAATTTTTAAAATTTCTTCAAGCGTTCTTTCTCTTGATAGACCTTTTATTTTATCGTTTTGTTCTTCAGTTAAATTAAGTTTATAAGGTTTAATTGTTTCTTGTCATGCTTTTAAATGTAAGCCCGCCGTATCTGTAATTACTCCATCTAAATCAAAAATTAGTCCTTTTTTATTATTATTGATCATATTAATTAATTCTTTCCTTTGTTTCTAAATCAAATAAATGTATTGAGTCTTCTCTTATTTCAAAAAAGATATCTTGTCCTTCTATAATTTCTTCTCAATTTGGAGTTGAAACTGAAATTTCTTTTTTAGAAATAATTGAATTACCAACAACTAATTTTTCTTTTCCTATAAATTCCACATTTACAATTCTTAAAGCGAATGAGTGTTCAGTTAATTCATTAACTCTCATTGCATCTTCAGATCTAAAACCTAAAACAACTTTTTCAGAAGTCATTTTACTTTCATCTATTAAATCTTTATTTATCTTAATTTTAAATTCTTCATTATCAGATGTAAAAGAAGAATCATTTAAATCAATTCTTCCACCAATTAAATTCATTGTTGGAGAACCAATAAATTTTGCTGTAAAAATATTTGCAGGTCTTAAATAAAGATCCATAGGTGTTCCTATTTGTTGAATCTTAGATTTATTCATTAAAATAATTTTATTAGCCATTGTCATAGCTTCTAATTGATCATGTGTTACATAAACTGATGTTGAACCAATCATTTTATGAATATTTACAATTTGTCTTCTTGTAGATTCTCTAAGTTTTGCATCTAAATTTGAAAGTGGTTCATCCATTAAAAATACAGATGGTTTTCTAACTATAGCTCTTGCTATAGCAACTCTTTGTCTTTGTCCTCCAGATAAATCTTTTGGTTTGTCATATAGTCTATCAGTTATTTCTAAAATTTTTGCAACATCTTTTATTCTTCTATCAATAACATCTTTTCTTACTTTTTGTTGTTTAAGACCAAAAGCAATATTTTGATAAACATTCATATGTGGGTATAAAGCATATGATTGGAAAACCATTGCTATATCTCTATCTGATGGTTCAAGATCATTAATTCTTTTTCCATCAAACAGAAGATCTCCTTTTGTAATTGAATTAAGTCCGGCTATCATTCTCAAAAGAGTTGTTTTACCACAACCAGATGGACCTAAAATTACACATAATTCTTGTTTTTCAATTGTAAAATTAATATCATCTAATGTATATTCAACTCTTCCTTGATATTTTTTCCCAATATTTACAAAATCAATTTGTGTTCCTGAGGAATTATTTTGACCTTTTATAATTTCGTCTTCAATGCTATTTATTATCTGTTCTTTTTTTCTCATATTTTATCCTTTAACTCCTCCTGATGATAATCCACTAACTAAATGTTTTTGTGAATAAATAAATGCACCAGCTATAGGAATTGAAGTAATAAGAGCTCCTGCTGCATATAATGGTTGGAAAACAAGTCTATTTGAATCTGGACTTAGTAATTCAAATAATCCAATTGGTAATGTATATAATTCTCTATTTCCTAATAATAAAATTCTAGGTAAAATTACATCTCCAAAAGGTCCTATAAAACTTCATAAACCAATTATGGCAAGCATCGGTCTTGCAAGAGGCATAATAATTCTTATATAAGCTTTAAAATTACCACAACCATCAATTTTAGCTGAATCATCAATTTCATTTGAAATTGAATCTAAATATCCTTTTAATACAAATGTATTACCAGCTATTGATCCTCCTGAATAAATAATTATTAATGAACCAATAGCAGGTATCCCAAATGACTCTCTTAATAATTGTGAAATAATATATAAAACAATTAAAGCTAATAGCGAAGGAACCATTTGAATAAGCATTATTGAAAGGATAGATGCTTTTCTTCCTTTAAATCTAAATCTTGAATAAGCATATCCTGTTAATGAAACAAATAAAACAGTTAAAATCATTGTCAAAATAGAAACTACTAAGGAATTTACTAGCCACCTTACAAAAATTCCGTTTTCCTTTTCAAATAATTTTTTAAAATTATCTATTCCTAATTGTATATCTGTTAAATTAATAAATTGTGGATCTGATACATTGAAGGATGCAATAATTAAACCTAATATTGGAACTAAAATTATAACTGATCAACAAATTAATAATGTATATGACATTCCTAATTTTGCTTTACCTAATAAATTAAGTTTTATATCATCACTTAAATTTATTTTTCTTTCCATTTCATCTTTAGGAACTTTTATATTTGTTTTTTTTAATTTTGCCATTTTATACCTCGCTTCCTCTTCTAAATGCTTTTGTTCTTGAAAAACCAAATGCCGCTCCACCAACAATTACAATTGACATCAGAATAACCATAGCAGATGCAATTGCTTGATGTGACTCCATTTGAGTTCCACCGCCTGATGTAAAGGTTATTTTAAATATTCATGAAAGAATTATATCTGTATTACCAGCTCCAAAAATTTCTGTATTTGGTGCTGGACCACCTCCATTAAATAATCAAATTAAACTAAAATTATTAAAGTTAAACATAAATTGTCCTATTAATAAAGGAGCTATTTGAGCTGTAATAATTGGTGCTGTCATTGTTCAAAATTGTTTACTTTTTTTGGCACCATCAATAGATGCTGCTTCATAAATATCGCCTGAAATTGATTTCATATTTCCTGTTATTAAAAGAACAATATATGAATGACCCAATCAACCTTGAATTAATATTAACAATACTCTTGAATAATTTTCATTAGTTGTCCAATCAATTGGAGAACTTATAATTCCTCAATTTAATAATAATGTATTTATAAATCCTGTTGAAGTATTTTCGAATATTGCTTTATAGAAAAGAATCATAACAAATGCCGGAATCGCTCAAGGTAACATAAAGATCATTCTAAAAATTTTCTTACCTTTAATTCCTTTTTTCTCAATTGTAATAGCCATTACTGTACCTATAAAAAGAACTAAAACGGTTGTACTTACAGCTCATACAATATTTCAAACAAATACTCTTCCTAATGGTTTAAAAATATCAGGATTAGAAAAAATATTAATAAAGTTTTCAAAACCAACTCAATGTGTTTCTTCTCCATTGGCTGGATTATGTCTAAAACCAATATTGGTAAATGCTAATAAAATAGAAACAACTACTGGAACAATAGCTATAAAAAGAATCATAATTCAACCAGGGATTGAAATTGCATATGGGAAACCTTGATTCATAATACTTTTTTTAGTAGCAAATCAAGAACTTGGTCTAATACCACTTTCCATTGACCTACTTATTTTAAATGTATTGAGCGCGGAAAATAAAATATAAATTATAGAAATAATTAATAAGAATAATCCAATAACTCCTTCTATTAATGCATATCGAGCATCAGAATATTCAACATGAGAACCAATAATATTTCCTGTTGGTCAAGATAATCTTACAAGACCTATAATTCCTTGTCCTTGTAAATTAAATGCCCCAAAACCATATGGAATTGCTAAAATATATAAAAATGCTGTAACTAGAAGAAGAAGAATTGCTTTTTTTCAATTTTTAAAGAAAAATGATTCAGACCCAGGAAGTAAAAAAGCTAAAATTGTTAATCAAATTGAACTATTTTTCTTCATTTCTATTGGAATATTTTTATTTGCATTTAAAATATTTTGATTAAAATCATAAATATTTTCTTTATATTTTTTTAAATAATTATTTTTAAGATCAAAATATTCATATTTTGTTTTGTTAGAGGGTTGCGTTAACTTAAATTCCTTAATATCTTCTTTATAAAATATTTTTTCTTTAGCAATTGTATTTTTATATGCTTCTTTTGAAATTTGTTTTTCTTTAACTTTTAAATATGTTTCTGTTTTTATTTCTTTAAATTTCTCTAATCTTTCAGTTTGAAAAACTTTTAATAAATTTTTGTCTTCTTTTTCTTGACCTTTTGCTTCATTTAAAAGTTTTTCTTTAATAATTGTTCTTTTATCTAAAAAATCATTTTTAATTTCTAAATCTCTTTTAGCAAAATTATTGTATATTTGACTTTGAGCAATTTTATAATCACCATCATATGTTTTATCTTTTAATTTATTTCCTAAATCATTAAAATATTCAGCTTTTAAAAGTTTTCTTTCATCTCTATTTTTATAATTTAAAAAACTTAAAATTGATGATGGTTTTTTTATAAAAATATCAAATGAAAATGGAATAAAAAGGCTTTTTGAATTTTGTTTTTGTTTTAAAATATTTTTATATTCTTTTTTACTTTCTTTTTTGATTAAATTAATTGCTTTTTGATTATCTTTTGCTTTTTTTATAATTTCATCATCAATGCTTTTTTCAAATTTATTTATTTCATTAAGTTTTTTTTCAAAAAACTCGTTTTTATAAATTAATTTATTATCTTCATAAATTTGTTTTATTGATAATTTTTCATTTATTAATTTTTCTTTTGTATTTTTTTTAAACTCTAAAATATTATTTGTTTTGTTTTGAGTTAAAATATCTTTATTTGCTAATAATTCTTTTATTTTTTCTTCTTTTTCCTTTAGTTCAAATTTAAAATATGGTTGTGAATTAAAATTTTTAGTAATTTGATTTAATATTTTTCTAAAATTTTCTACTAAATCTTTTGAATTTTCTTCTGATAAAATAAATTCAATAAAATATTGATCTAAATATTTTGAAAAATCTTGTTCATTTAAATTAATCGATTTAATTAAATTTTCTTCTAAAATATTAAAAGTATTATTAAGGCTTTTTATTTGAATAATTTTTTCTTTAAAAGTTAATTGATTATTTAAAAAAATATTTAATGATTCATTATGAAAATTAAAAATATCAAAAGATTCTTTTTCTTCAGTTATAAAATTTTGATAAAAATTTATTTTTTCTTCATTTGTTTTAGTTTCTTTTTTAATAACTAATAAAAGATTTTTTAATAATGAAAGAATAGTTAAATTATTATATTCAAAAATTCTTGCTTCTAAAAATAGTTTATTAATCTTTGTTTCAATTATTTCTAATGAATCGCCTGTTTCTTTTAAAGATTTTATTGTTTTTTTTGTATTTTTATTTTTATTTTTTAAAGATACTTTTAAATTTTTAATCTTACTTAAAATAAAACTATCAATAGATAAATAATTTTCTAATTTAAATAGTGATGATTCTAATGTATTTATTTCAGTTTTTGTAGATAATTTTTCCGTTTTAATATTTTCTTTTAATTCATGTTTTAATTTTATTTTTAATTTTATAAAATTATTTTTTGATTCTTTTTTAATTAATTTTTGTTTAGAAATATTTCTTTCTAAATTTAGTCTTTTAGAATGGATTTTATTTTTAAGTTCTTCATTTCCAAAATTTTCTTTATATTTAAATAAATCGCCATAATAATTTTGTAATAAAGGAGAATCATCGTTTAAAAAAGATTCTTCTATTTGTCATGACTTAATATTATTTTTTTTCATTAGTTCCTTTCCTTAACTTTTTTATTTCGATAATCTTGTAAAATTTCTGTTCTTTGTAAGGACCTTGTTTTATTAAGTAATATTATTTCATAAACCATAACTACTGAAATAGAATTTAAAAGAATAAATATAATAATTTCTAATCAAAGATCATATGGAGAAAAAAATATAAATATTGATGCACCAACAAAAATTATCGCTCAAAAGGTTCTAAATATTAAACCATAACTATTTGTTCTTGCAAATAATACAAATATAAAAAATATAAGTATCATTGAAAGTCCACCAAAATAAATTGGTAAACTTCATGAATTAAATATTGCTTCTGCATCTTTTATAGATATGGTACTTTGTCCATTTGAATCTTTATATCCATTTATTATTTTTTGAATTAATTCTTGTTTACTAATAAAATTTGCTATTAAAAAATAGACAGAGAATATTATAACAAACAAAAATATTATTAATAATAATACTTTAAAAGTTTTATCTTTTAATGGTTGTTTTTTTTGAAAAAATACTTCATTATCCATGATTAAATTTGACTAATTTACAAATTATTTTGTTTTTGGAAGTGTTGAGTTTGCTTTGTTAATTGCTGTTGTAAATCCCGCTACTAATTGTTTAAATATAACATTAACATCAAATCCTGTTGCTTTTTTAAATTCAGCTATTGATCCTTGTGATGCTAAACCATTTTGATCTCATGCTTCTCAAACATTCCCAAATTCAGCTTTACCATTATCTGGTCTTGTTCCTAAATTTACAGAAGAAGATACTGCTGCTATTAATTGTTTATCACTAGCAGATAAAGAAGTAGCTGAATCTAATATTTTTGATGCTGCTGCTCCAAAAGTAATTTTTGATCCTTGAGTATAATTATCTAAAATAACTCCTTCATTAGATAAAATAATACTTATAAATTTTTGCATATCATCTATTTTTTTAGCATTATTATGGTTTCTTGCATTAATTCCATATAATCATCCACCAGGAGATTGAATATAACTAGGAACGTTCATTATTGAAACATTTCCATTTCCTTCAGCAGTTCAAACATTTTTAGCTCAAGAACCATCTATTACAAAAGCATCAGTTGCTGCTTTGAATAATTTTGTTGATTCTGATGTAAATGATGGCCCTAAAACATTTATTAATCAATCTTTCCCATGAGTTGCTACAGATTTATTAATTTCTGTTGCATATTCAGTAATGAATGTTTTATATTTTGCTGCATTTGCATTAGTCCCTGGATTTTCAAGAGATAACATATCTGAAGTATATTTATTTGTAGCAGAATCAATTCTAATTAATGAATCACCAAGCTCTTTACCTGTTGTTTTAGCACCATTTAATGCTCATCCTAATAATCCTAAATTAAATCATAAATCTGGTGCTTTTGTTGAATACATACTTGTTTTTCAACCATCTGTATTAACATCTGCCATTATTTTTGTTAATGAATCAAATGCTGTAGAATTTCCATATTTTGTCCCTTTTACAAAAGCAACAAGAGCTTCTTTATTTTGTTGATATCCATAATATTGATTACCAATTAAAGTTGTTTCTCCAAATTTTTGTTTTTCAGCATCTGTTATTTTTCCGTCACCATCAAAATCGAATACAGCTTGATTTATATCTGCATCTCCAAAAGTAGCAAAATCCATTCCTAAAAGAGCTTTATTTTGAACTAAACTTGGAATTCTATCTATTGGTATGTATAATAAATCAGCTACAGTTTGATTTTGAAATCCTAATGTATTGATTAAATCTATTGCTTCAAAAGCACCCGATACTTTATATTCAATAGGTGTTCCATTTGGATTAGATTCTGTATAAGCTTTAATTGCTTTTTCAATTGCTGAAACTTGATTTGCTTCAACATATATTCCAATCGCTCCTGCACTAAAACCTGTTGATGCTGAACAAGATGTTGCAACAGCTGTTCCAGCTATAACTCCCCCTATTGCTAAAGGTAGTAATAATAATTTACTTTTTTTCATATTTTCCTTAAATTTTTTCTTTTATTTTCTTTATTTTATTTTATTATATATGTATTTTAAAAAATATCATAAATACATTATATAATTAATTTTAAAAATTTAAATTAAATATATGAAAACACAAACTAAAACTTATAAAGATAATTTATCATTAATTGGTGTTTCTTTACCAATTCTTATAATGGTTCTAATTTCTGTTTCAGCTCCAATTATTAATACTTTAATTGTATCTTTATCTGGAAATGGTTCTCAAAATATTCAAGCTGTTGGAATAGCATCACAAATTTCTTCTCTTTTTTCTACATTAATAACTCTTGTTTCAGGAGGAATAGGTGTCGTAATAGGTGCTCTTATAGGTAAAAAAAAGGAAATTAAAGTTATTCAAAACTCCATTTTAAGTATTATGGTTGTTGGAATTATCTTTTCTTTAATAATTTATGCCTTAGCTGCTTTATTATTTCCTGTTTTAATTCCGACCTTTGGGGCGAGTTTTGGTGATTTGATTTATCTACAAGCTCTTGAATATGGAGAATTAATTTCAATTACAATAATTATTTCTACTTTAACAGCAACTATGTCAATTTCTATTAATTCATATGGACATTCTATGCATACTTCTTTTATTTCAATTGCTGGAATTTTTTTAGATCTTATATTAACATTTATTTTAGTATATATAGCTGATTTAGGAACTCTTGGTTCCGCTGTTGGGACAATAATTGCCCAAAGTATTAGTTTTATTCTTATTTTTATTATATTTAATTTAAAAATTATGAAATTCACCTTTAAAAAATTTGTTTTTGAAAAGAAAGTAATTAAAAAATTAATTAAGATTAGTTTACCAATTAGTATAGAAAAAATAAGTTATACATTTGCTATGACCACATTAGGAATTATTGTTTCACAAGGAGCATTAAAATTTCCGGGAATATTTTATTTTCCAGAAACCGAAAAAAATTATTTAATTATTTCCAGAACAATGGTTTCAACTTTTATAAATTTAATAACAGTAACATCAATTGCTTTTGCAAGTGGAGCAGAAATTTTAGTTTCTAGAAAATTTGGAGCAAAGGATTTAGACGCTGGAAAAAAATATTTAAGAAAAGCTTTATGAATTTCTCTTGTAGTAGATATTTTTCTAGCTATTGCTTTTTGTATTATTGGTAAATTTTATTTAATTGATTTTTTTGCAATAGGGGATAAAGATTTTTATACTCCGGAAAGAATTTCTGTTTTTAATACATTGATTTTTTTCCCTTTAATTATTTCAATTTTCTTACAAGGGGGAAGAACATTAAATATTATTTTTTTAGTAGGAGCAAGAGCAAGTGGTAATGTTAGGACTAATTCAATACTTTCTGTTATTACAACATGAATAATTGTTCTTTTTTGTTTTTTAATTAGTTATGTATTTTTAAGTGATAATCCTAGTTCTTTTCTCTATGGAATAAATGGTGTTTTTCTAGCAATGGCATTAGATGAAATTATAAGAGGTATAATAAATTATATAATTTGAATTAAGAGGGCAGATAAAATGGATTTAGAATTTAAAAAAAATAAAATTGATTGATGAAAAAAAGTGGTAGTTTACCAGGTATATCCAAGATCTTTTTATGATAGTGATAACGATGGAAATGGAGATCTAAAAGGAATTATAAAAAAATTAGATTATTTAAAAAAACTAGGAATAGGAGCAATCTGACTTGGTCCTATTTATAAATCTCCTATGATAGATAATGGTTATGATGTTGAAGACTATTTTTCTATAAATGAATTATATGGAACTATGGATGATTTTGATAATTTAATTAGTGAGGCAAATAAAAGAGATATAAAAATTATTTTAGATATAGTTCCAAATCATACTTCAGATACTCATAAGTGATTTAAAGCTGCTCTTGAAGGTGATGAAAAATATAAAGATTATTATGTTTTTAAAGATGAACCAATTTTAGAAATTGATTCTGTATTTGGCGGATGTGCTTGAACACAATATAAAGATCAATGATATTTACATAAATTTGCACCTACTCAAGTAGATCTTAATTGAACAAATAAAAATGTTAGAGATGAATTTAAAAAGATAACTGATTTTTGGATAAAAAAAGGTGTTTTTGGTTTCCGTTTTGATGTTATTGATGATATCGCTAAAAATTTAGATCTTGAGAAAATAAATAAGGGAGAAAATATTGATATCAAAAGACTTCATGAATATGTATATGAATGAAGAAATGATAGTATTTGAAAAAATTATGATTTATTAACTGTTGGAGAATCTTGAGATGCTTCTGTTGAAAAGGCTATTATGTATTCAAATCCAAAAAATAAGGAATTAGCAATGGTTTTCGGTTTTGAACACATGACTACAAATTGAACAAATAATAAATGAAATCAAGATGAATTTAATTTAGTAAAATTTAAAACTATTATTGAAAAATGACAAATTGGTTTATATCAAAAAGGATGAAATTCAATTTTTTTAAATAATCATGATTTTCCTAGACTTTTATCAAATTTTGGAAATGATAAAAAATATAGAATAGAGAGTGGAAAATGTATTTCTTTAACTATGCATTTTCTTCAAGGAACTCCTTATATTTTTCAAGGGGAAGAAATTGGAATGGTAAATACTGATTTTGATTCTCTTAATGAACATAATGATGTAGAAATTCATCAGCTATTTAAAACATGAAAAGAAAATGATATAAATTGAACAGAAGAAAAACATTTATCAGTTGTTAAAAAAATGAATAGAGATAATGCAAGAACTCCAATGCAATGAAGCGATGAAGAAAATGCAGGATTTAGCAATGTTAAACCATGATTAAAAGTTAATGACAATTATAAAAAAATTAATTGTAAAAATGCTCTTGAAGATAATGATTCACTTTTCTATTGATATAAAAAATTAATTGCATTAAGAAGCGAAAAGAATGAATTGCAAAATATTATTATTGAAGGTAGTTTTGAAATAGAAAAAATTGAAGATGAAAAACTATTTATTTATAAAAGAAAACTAGAAAATAAATGAGTAAAAATTATAGCTAATTGAACAAATGAAAAAGTTGAATTAAATGAAGATTTATCTGAAATTGAAGTTATTATAAATAATTATGATTTATTTGATAATAAATCATTAAGTCCATGACAAGTTATTGTTATTAAAAATTCTTAATATTAACTATTTATAAAGATTTAAATTAAAATTTATTAAATAAAAAAAGGAATTATTTATTCCTTTTTATTTATATTAAATTATTTTTTATACTAATGAAAGTATTGCCATTTTTGTAGCATCACCTTGACGTGCTGGAAGTTTAATTATTCTTGTATATCCTCCATTACGATCTTTATATTTAGGACCTACTGTATCAAAAAGATATTTTAGAACTGGTGTTCCATCTTTTGTAGTTACAGGTCTTAAAAAAGCTGCTGCTTCTCTTCTTGAAGATAAAGTATTTTTTTTCGCTTTAGTAATCATTTTTTCAACAAATCTTCTTACTTCTTTTGCTCTAACTTCAGTTGTAGTTATTTTTCCATAAAGTAAAACATCTGTTGCAAGTGAACGCATTACTTGTTTTCTTCAGGTAGCATTTCTTCTAAATAGTTGATGTGGGTTAGCCATTATTCATCACCTCTAGCTAAATCAATATTTTTTTCTTTTAATTTTTGAATTATTTCAACAACTGATTTTTCTCCAATTGAATTTATGTTTCTTAAGTCAGCTGCTGATAATTTAACTAAATCAGATACTTTTGTAATATTAGCTTTTCTTAATCCATTTAATGATCTAACATTTAAATCTAAATCTTCAATTGTAATTGAATCAAATTTTGAAAATTCTTTTTTGATTTCTTTTTGAACAAAGACATCATTTATATCTAAATTATTAATGTTTCCAATAATACTTAAATGAGCCATTAAAATTTTTGATGCTTGAGATAATGCTTCTTTAGCAGAAATAGAACCGTTAGTTTCAACTTCTATTTGTAATTCTTCTAAAACATCATATGATGATGTATGTAGTTCTTCTGTTTTATGAGAAACTTTTAAAATTGGTGAAAAATTAGAATCGATTGCAATAAGTTTTCCATCTTTAATATTTGATTCAATATCTGCTCTTCTATCTGATATTAAAATTTTGTTTAATTCAGAATCTATATATCCTCTTCCAGATTTTACAAATAATTCTATTTCGATTTCTCTTTTACCTGAAAGATTTGCAATAACTGTATCTACTTTTGTTCCATCAGCAAATTTTAATTGTGGTGGTAAAACTAAATCACTTATTTTAAGAGATCCTTCTTTTGCTGATTTAAAACTTATTTTAAAAATTTGACCACTTGTAAAGATTTCTTCATCATAGAAAAATTTTATTTTTGAAAGTTTTGATGTTAAAGATATAACATCTAAATCAAGTCCTTCAATAATTTGGTATTCATAATCTATTCCAGATATTTTAATAGCGAATGCAGATACTCCATAAACAGAAGATAATAAAACTCTTCTAAGTGATGTTCCTAATGTATTTGCCATTCCTCTTTCAAGAGGGCTAATAATAAATTTAGTATTATTATCAGAAATTCTTTCTGACTTTATTTCATTGTAATTAATTTTTGTTAATTTAGACATTTTTTACTTCCTTCTCATTAATATTTTTTTAGGTGGTCTTGTCCCGTTATGAGGAATTGGAGTTACATCTTCTATTGATTTAACAACTATTCCTGATACTTCTATTTGTTTTCTTGCAGCGTCTTTTCCTGGACCTATACCTTTTAATTTAACATTAACTTCTTTTAGGCCGAATTTTTTAGCTTCGGTTGCTGCTGCTGCTGCTGCTAATCCGGCAGCATGAGGAGTTTTTTTCTTAGTTCCTTTATAACCAATTGTTCCTGAGGAAGATCAAGCAAAAACATTTCCTTGTTCATCAGAAAAAGAAACGATTGTATTTTGGTGAGATGAATGAATATGTGCTATACCTTGTGTTATAACTTTTTTCTTAGTTTTTTTAGCCATAATTACTCCTTACTTTTTCTTCCCGGTAGGACTTTTTCTTGGTCCTTTTCTAGTTCTAGCATTTTTCTGAGTTACTTGTCCTCTAACTGGAAGACCTTTTCTATGTCTAATTCCACGATATGCTTTAATTTCCATAAGTCTTTTGATGTTCATCCCAACATCTCTTCTTAAATCACCTTCAGTTACATATTCTGCTGCAAACTTTCTAATAGAAGATAATTGTGCTTCACTTAAATCTTTTACTTTTGTGTTTTCATCAATATTTGATTTTTTCAAAATATCTTTTGATAGTGAGCGACCAATTCCATATATATATGTTAAAGAGATAATTACTCTTTTGTTTTCTGGAATTTCAATATTTAAAATCCTAGCCATTTATTACCCTTGTCTTTGTTTGTGCTTTGGATGGATACAAATTGCACGAACAATTCCCTTTCTTTTTATCATTTTACAATCTTTACAGATTGGTTTAACAGATGATCTTACTTTCATAAAATCCTTTCCTTATTTATTATTTATTTATGTCTATAGAAAATTCTTCCTTGAGTTAAATCATAAGGACTAAGTTCTAAATCAACAAAATCTCCTGGTAAAATTCTAATTTTATTTAATCTCATTTTACCTGAAACTTTTGCTTTGATTATTACTCCGTTTTCTAATTCAACTTCGTATTCTATTGTAGAAAAGTTTTTAGTTACTTTTCCTTTCATTATAATTGCATCTTTTGACAAATTATTTAGTTAATACTATTCCCTTTCCGTTTTTTATTAGAACAGTTTGTTCATAATGGGATGTTTTTAACCCAAGAGGAGATACAACAGTTCATCCATCTTTTAATATTTTTATTTTATTACTTTTTTGCAAAATCATTGGTTCTATACAAATTACCATATTATCAACCAACTTAACTCCACTACCTTTAGTTCCTTCATTAAAAACATAAGGATCTTCATGTAGAGATCTTCCAATACCATGACCAGAAAATTCTTTAGGAGTAAATAAATTATTTTTCTTAATAAATTCGCCTATTTCATAAGAAATATCGCCTGTTGTAGCCCCAGGTTTAATTGCATCTAATCCTTTTTTAAATGCTTCCTCTGCAACACTTATTAGAAAATCATTTTCTTGTGTTGAAGTACCTACACTTTTTGAAAAAGCACTATCTGAATAGTATCCTTCATAAATACAACCAACATCAATTTTTAATAAATCGTTGTTTTTTAATATTCTATTTGAAGGAATACCATGAATCAATTCTTCATTAACAGAAGCACAAATTGTTCCCTTGAATCCATTGTATCCAAGAAAAGCAGGTTTTGCTCCTAGTTTGATTATTTCATTAAAAGCGATTGAATCTAATTCTTTTAAGGAAATTCCTGGTCTTACAGCGTCAAAAAGAATTTTTTTAACATTTGCCAGGATTTCACAAGATTTTTTGATTAATTCGACTTCTTTTTCAGATTTTATATGAATCATTTACGTAATTAATAATAACATATATTTATTATATTTAATGTGATTTATTAAAGTTTTTCCCGGCACTAGGTTTTTTTGAAAAACCTGATTTTCTTTCTCCAGATTCTCCACGACTTCTATTTTCTCTTGAAAATGAAGGTCTTGAATCTTTATCTCCTCTTGAAAATGAAGGTCTTGAATCTCTGTCCCCCCTTGAAGAAGAACTACCTCTTGAGTCTCTATCTCCTCTTGAAGAAGAACTACCTCTTGAATCTCTATCTCCTCTTGAAGAAGAACCACCTCTTGAAGATGGTCCTTTATTTCATGAACCACCTTCTCTACTTGATCTAGAATTACTATCTCTATATTTAAAATTACCATTTACACGATTTTTAATTGATCTTACTTTTGCATTACCTTTTAAAATAACTGAAGGTTCTGGTGTTAGTTTAACTTGTGATTTAAGTTTTTTCTCTTGTAATATGTAATGAGTTAAAATAATTGCTAATTCTTCATGAGAAAAATTATCAATTAATTCTTTTTCTAAATGAAATGGAGTTTCCTCTGCTTTATTTTTTTGAATAATAAAACGATGTTTTTCTTCAATTTTTTTAAGTCAAAATTCTTGGAAATCTTCATCATTTGGAAGTATAAGTCTTTCAATTTCACTATTTGTTCTATTTTTGATTTCATTTAAATGTTCAATTTCATCTTGTTTTACAAAAGAAACAGAAAATCCGGCTCTTCCAGCTCTTCCTACTCTTCCGATTCTATGAGTATAATATTCAATTTCTTGTGGTAAATCAAAATTAATAACTCAATCAACGTGATCTATATCAATTCCTCTTGAAACAACATCGGTTGCAATTAAGATTCCACCATTATTTTCTCTAAATTTAGACATTACAAAATTTCTATCATTTTGTTGCATATTTCCTTGAATTGCATATGATTTAATTCCTAAACTATTAATTGCATCATTTAATTGATCAACTCTTCTTTTAGTTCTTCCAAAAATAATTGCACTTTTAACATTTTTATAAATTAAAAATTTAACTAAATCATTTAATTTATATTTCTCATTTGAAATTAAAAAAAACTGTTCAATTGTTTTACTTGTACTTAGTCCTTCAGAAACCTGAATTGTTTTTGCATTAGAAGTAATTATATTAGCTAAGTCTTTTGTTTTATTATCAAATGTTGCTGTAAAGAAAAAGTTAGTTCTTTTTTTAGGTAAATAAGAAATAATTTCTTCTATTTCTTTTTTAAAACCAATTTTTAAAAGTTCATCAGCTTCATCTAAAACAAAAAATCTTATTTTAGAAATATCTAAATGTTTTTGTTTAAGCAAGTCATTAATACGTCCTGGTGTACCAATAATTATTTTTGGTCTTTTTGAAATATCTTTAAATTGCTTATCGTAACTTACACCACCTAAAATTAATGCTGTATTAATTTGTAGTTCTTCTCCCATTCTTTGAATTTGTTTATTTATTTGAGTAGCTAATTCTCTTGTAGGAGCTACTATTAATGCCTGTGTTGATTTTTCTTCTAAATCTAATTCATTTAAAATAGGAATAGAAAAAGCGGCTGTTTTTCCTGTTCCTGTTTGTGCTTGTGCAATGATGTCTTGATCTTTATTTTCTAAATAACTTGATATCGTATCTTCTTGTATTTTCGTAAGATCTTCAAAAGACATCTTCTTTAAAGACTCTATTATCTTTGGGTTTATATTTTTTAATTCTGTAAATTTCATTTGTTCCTATTCTTTTTTATCGCTAAATTGACCAAGTGAAGGATTAAAAATTAAATCTATTCTGCCAGTGGGCCCGTTACGATGCTTTGATATTATTATATTGGTTTCTTGTAAATCATTTTTATTTTCTTCATTTTTATTATAATACTCTTCTCTAAAAATAAAAGCAATAATATCAGCGTCCTGTTCAATTGCTCCTGATTCTCTTAAATCAGACATTAAAGGGGTCTTATCTTCTCTTTGTTCAACTCTTCTTGATAATTGGGATAAAGCAATGACAGGAACCTCTAATTCTCTTGCAAGTTGCTTAAGTAATCTTGAAATTTTAGAAACTTCTTGTTGTCTATTTTCTCCATAATTTGAACTAGAAACCGGAATTAATTGTAAATAATCAATTATTATTAAATCTAATTTATCTGATCTTTTTAGTCTTCTTGCTTTTCAAATTAATTCTTCTAGTTTTAAAGAAGGAGAATCATCGATAAATAAATTTAAATCACTAATTGTTTTTTTAGCATAAAATAATTTGGTTCAATCATCATTTGAAATATCTTTAACTCTTCTTAATTTATTTGTATTAATGTTTGAAAAATGAGAAACAATTCTAGATACTAATTGTTCTGCAGGCATTTCTAGTGAAAAAAAAGCTACATTTTTTCTTTTAGAAATATTGATTGCAATATTTAAAGCAAAAGCAGTTTTTCCCATTGATGGTCTTGCCGCAATAATTATTAAATCTCCTTTTTGTAATCCCGAAGTTATTTCATCTAATTGTGAAAACCCAGTTAATAAACCACGATCGGTTGGCCCGCTTTCTAATTGCTCTATTTTTTTTATATAATCTTCAATAATTGAAGAAATCTTAACGAAATCTTTATTAATATTTTTCCCGTTTTCTATTTCTAAAATTTTATTTTGGATAGTTGCAGAAAGTTCTTCATAACTATTCTCTGTTTTTTTATTTAACTCATTAATTGAAGTAGTTAATATTTCCTTCATTTTTCTTAAATTACTTGATTCAGAAATAATTTTTAAATAATTATCAAAAGAACTTACATAACCACTATCTTTAACTAAAGAGTATAAATATTTTCCTCCTGTTAAAGCATTAGTAGTATCTTTTTTTCTAATGAACTCAATTAGTAATTCGATATCAAGCTTTTCATCATTTATGACAAATTCTTTAATAAATTTAAATGTTAATTTATTTTTTTCATCATAAAAATCTTCATAATCTAAATAAACAATAGCTTTTCTAAGGCAATTATCATTTTTTATAATTAGTCCTAATAAACTTTTTTCTATATTTAAATCATAAAATACGCTCATTTATCTCTTCCTTTTTTATTTATAAAATATTATAAAGTAATCACAAAAAAATAATTTTAGTTTAAAAATAAAAAAACTTAATTATTTTTTAATTAAGTTCTAATATCTAATTATTTTTACTCTTTTCCGTTTGAATAATCATATGAATTATCTTTTTTTGGTTCATCACTTAGATAATTTGCTCTTTGTTCAAGAAACTCTCGATTAATCATATCAACTACTTCATCTTCTTCTGGGGTTGTAATTATTACTGAAGTTTGAGGGTTTCTCATTTTTCGTATTTTATGTAAAATTTGTTTGTTCTCTTCCATAATTCGATTATCAGATTCTGTTTGTGAATTTTCTCTAAAGAAACATTCAGTTTTTTCATCAGGGTGAGATGTACATTTATTTTCTACAATAATACAATTATGCTTTTTATAATTTTGCATTTTTTTATGATAACCAGATAATCAGAAATAAATATATGGTAAAAAGATTGAACCCGATAATCAGTTCCCTATCATCGCTGGAATAGCGTTTGTAAATACAGCATTAAAACTTCATTGACTTAATGAAAATCATTCATGAGTATTAATTATGTTTCCTGACGAATCATAAATAGCATTTAAATTATAAATTAGTGGATTGTCTGCATGTAATCATGCAAATGCAAAAAGAATAACATTTGCTACAACGTGGTGAAAACCAATAATTGCAAATAATCAAATAGGGAAATAAATTAAGAAAATTTTGGCAATTGAATGTTTTGTTGCAAGAGTTGCTCAAACTGTTCCAGCCACTAAAACATTACATAAGATTCCTGAAAAGAAAACATTTCATCAAATTGCATGAGATTTTTTTCAAACTAAAAATGCTAAAACTCTTAATTCTTTTTCACCAAAAATTGCTCCTCCTCTTACAATACAAGCTATTACAAATGCTCCTATTATATTTCCTAAAAGAGTTCAAACTCATTTTCTTACAACAGGAACAACCCTTGCTTTTTTAGTAAGAACGGCTATGGACGTTAAATTATCCGATGTAAAAAGCGATCCACCTAAAAAAATTATTAAAAGTAGTCCTACAGGGAAAACAGCGGCAGCTAAAGCTAAATCTCAACCTGAGATTACAATATTAACTTGATCAATAGGAACACCCGGTTGTCAATCTTGATTTAAAGCGATTATATAAATAAATCCTATATATCCAATCCCTACATAAAAAGAACCCATCAATCCAAGAAGAATTAATTTTCATCATCGATAAGTTGTTTTATGCGTCGCATAATCTATGGCATTCTTAAAATTCTGTTCATACCCAACCATTATTTTATCCCCTGTTTTTAACTACTATATTTTTATATTTAATTTTTATTAAATTTAATTATAAATTATTTTTAAATTTAATTTTAAATATAATTTATTTAATGAAAAAAATTAAATCACATACAAATAAGTCATTTGAAATTAATGAAAATGGCAAAAAATTATTTTATCAAGAATTTATTTTTAATGGATTCAATCATAAAATTGATTATTCTTTATTAGATAAATTTAGCTTCGTTCCTAAGTTAATAAACTATCAAAAAGAAAAGGGATTAATTACATGAGAATTTATTGAAAATCAAGAATATCAGAAATTAAATAAGGCAGAAATTATTGAGCTTGCTAAAAAAGTTTTTGAAATTAATAATAGCTTATTATATTTTCCTAAATTTAATTTAAGAGAAAGAATAAATAATTATCGAAAAATTTTAAAAGAAAAGCGAATTGAAATTCCAATTATAGAAAAGTATTTTAAAAAAATAAATATGATTTTATCTAAGATGAATAAAACAACACCTATTCATGGTGATATATGAACTAAAAATGTTTTAAAAACAAATAATGGTTTATTTATAATTGATTGAGAATATGCATTTTTAGGAGATAAGCATTTTGAACTAGCATATATTATTTTAAGTTTTGATTTTAATGAAGAAGAAGAAGAATTATTTTTATCAAATTATGGAAACTATAATAGTGACTTTTTGGAAAACCAAAAAATATTAGTTTATTATTATATTATTTTGTGAATTAATGCACAAAAAAATAAACCCTTTGATGATAAAGGGTTTATTGAGAAATTAGAGGAAAAATTATATTAATTTAAAACACCTTGTTTTGCTAAAGTTCTTGCTGTTTTAGTTGAAACTTTATATTTATATTGTTTTCCGTTTTTTACTAATGTTATTGTTTTAAGATTTAAATTAAATCTTCTTTTTGTAGAATTTAAGGCATGTGATCTATAATTCCCTTTTAGAGCGCCTTTACCTGTTAAATCATCTTTTCTTGACATATATTCATCCTTTCCTAAATTTATATAATTTTTAATTTATTTTATTTTACTCTATTTTATTTAACTTTTACCACTTTTGCTTTTGAAGTTGCATAAATTATTATTCCAATTACTGGAGGAAGAAAAGCAAATAAGATATATCAAACTCAACTTTTAAGATTAAATATTTTAATTATTAAATAAACGAACCCACCAATTAAAAGACCAAATATAAATGAACAAATTAATCCTACGAATGTTATTTTGTGATTTGTTAACACTTTTTTTGCCATATTACCCTCTTTTTTTATTAAATTATTTAAGTATTTAAATAATTATATATATTTTTTTAAAAAAATAAAAGTAAAATTTAAATAAGATGGAAAATAATTTATTCATTACAACAACAGATACCATTATTGGAATAGGTTCTCCGTTAGATAAATTTTCTTTAAAAGAACTTTATAAAATTAAAAATAGACCTTTAGATAAAAAAATAGTAATAGCATTATCCGATGTTGAGCAACTAAAAAAAATGGAAAATTTAAATGAAAATCATTTTTTATATATAAATAAATATTGGCCAGGCCCTACAAGTCTAATTATTAACGGAACAGCTTATAGAATACCAAATAATGATCAATTAAGAGATTTAATTAGACAAATAGGACCCATCTACTTAACATCAGCTAATTTATCAGGAACTGATTTTTGCAAAACGATAGAGGAAGCAAAAAGAATTTTTCCAAGTATTAAAAAAGTATATAATTTTGGTATGGGTTCTAATAAGCCTTCAAATATAATTAATACAGAAACAGGAGAGAAAATTAGATAATGAAAATTTACATAACATCAGATCATACAGGAATTGAACTTAAAGATCAAATTATTGAATATTTAAATAAATTAAAAATAGAAACTGTGGATCTTAATAAAGAAAGTAATGCCTCTAATTTATCTTATGTAGATTATGGATATAATTTAGGAAAAAAAGTTTCTTGTGATGATGAAAGTATCGGAATAGGAATATGTGGTTCTGGAATAGGTATTTCTATTGCTGCAAATAAAGTTCATGGTTTAATAGGTGCTAGAGTGTGTTCTATTGAAGATGCGACACTAGCTAAAAAACATAACAATGCAAATGCTTTATTTTTTGGAGCAAGACAAGAAAGTTTTGAACAAGTAAAAAAAATGATTGATGCTTTTTTAAAAGAAAACTTTGAAGGTGATAGACATATTGAAAGAGTCGAAAAATTAAAAAAACTTTAATTAGTATTTTTCTTTTTCAAATCAATTATTAAATGTTTTTACAATATAAATAAAATCGATTAGTTTTTCTTTTTTTACTTTAAATATTTTTGTAATATTTTTTAAAGAGAAAAAACAATATAAATGAAGATGAGCTAAATCAAAATATTTATCATTTTTATGTATTCATTCAAAATCAATTAATTTAATTTTTTTATTATTATTTAAAAATAAAATATTTTTTTGTCTTAAATCTCCATGGCATAATACCAAGTCATTATCATTAGAATATTTTTTAATTAATATTTTATATTTTTCATCATTAATATTATTTTCTAAAAGAACATTATTATTGATAGGTAAAGATATATTTGTTTTTCATACTTTATCTAATTCTTTTTTAATTTTTGATAAAGAAGAAAGATTATTTTTTTTCAAGTTATTTCCTGGATAATAATTTTTAATATATTCATTTTCATTTATAGAAATTGTATCTTCTAAGGTAGATAAAAAAAGAATTTCATTTTGATGATTGACAATATTATTAAGTGATTTTCTTAAAGTATATAATTTTTTATCTTTTTCAAAAAGAAAAGTAATATTATGTTTTCCTTGATAAATTTTTTTCATTTATTATAAGTCAATATTTTTTACATATTTAGCATTTGCTTGAATAAATTCTCTACGAGGTTCAACATCATCACCCATTAATACTGAAAAAACAGAATCAGCAACTGCTGCATCTTCTATTTGAACTTGTAGCATTTTTCTTGTTAAAGGATCCATTGTTGTTTCTCAAAGTTGTTCTGGGTTCATTTCTCCAAGACCTTTATATCTTTGAACATTAACTTTAGCTCCTGGATTTTTTTCTTCAATTTTAGCAAGTTCTTCTTCTTTTTCGTTATCACTATATGCATAAATAAAATTTTTACCATGAGATATTTTATAAAGAGGAGGTTGTGCTATATAAATAAAACCATATTCAACTAAAGGTCTAAAGTAACGATATAAAAATGTAAGAAGTAATGTTCTAATGTGTGAACCATCGACGTCAGCATCTGTCATAATAATAATTTTATGATATCTTAATTTATTAATTTTCATTTCTTCCCCAACACCGGTTCCGAAAGCTGTAATTAATGAAAGAATTTCATCGTTTTCAAATACTTTATCAATTCTTGCTTTTTCAGCATTAATAACTTTCCCTTTTAAAGGTAAAATTGCTTGAGTTTCTCTATCTCTTCCCATTTTAGCAGAACCACCAGCTGAATTACCCTCAACTATATATAATTCCGAAATTTCAGCATTTTTAGAAGAACAATCAGCTAATAGTCCAGGAAGAGAACCAACATCAAAAACAGTTTTTCTTCTTGTAGCTTCCCTTGCGTTAACAGCTGCAAATCTTGCTCTTTGAGCTAGTAATGTTTTTTCAATAATTTGTTTTGCTTGTTCTGGATTTTCAGCCATAAATCTTTCAAGTTCAATTGAAAGAGTTTTATTAGTTGCCATCCTTGCATCTTTATTCCCTAATTTTGATTTTGTTTGACCTTCAAAAATTGGTTCGGTATGTTTAATAGAAATAATCGCTGTAAGACCTTCTCTTACATCTTCACGAGTTAATTTTTCATCTTCATTTTTAAATAATTTATTATTACCTGCATAATTGTTTAGTATTCTTGTAAGAGCATCAGAAAAACCTTGTTCATGAGTTCCACCTTCAATAGTAGAAATATTATTTGCATAAGAAACTACATTTGCTTGATATCCTGTATTATATTGCATAGCTACTTCAACGATAACATTTCCATCATCACCTTTTACATTACCTTCAGCGTAAATAATTTCATTATGAATAACATGTTTACCTTTATTTAGTTCACGAACATATTCAACTATTCCACCTTCGAAATAGTATTCTTTTTCTTGAATATTATTAGGATCTCTAAGATCGCTTAAAAACATTCTTATCCCTTTATTTAAATATGCTATTTGTTTTATACGGTCATTTATAACCATAAAATCAAATTCATTTTTTTCCATAATTGAAAAATCAGGTGTAAAAGAAATTGTTGTTCCAGTAGAGCTATTGTCTTCAAGTTCTTCTATTACTCTTAAATCAGCAACAGATTCTCCTCCATTTTGAAATTCTTGGAAATATACTTTGTTATCTCTTCTAACTCAAACTTTTAATGTTGAAGATAAAGCATTAACAACTGATGCTCCAACCCCATGAAGACCTCCTGATACTTTATATGTATCAGAATCGAATTTTCCTCCAGCATGAAGAACTGTTAAAACTGTTTGAACAGTAGAAACTCCTGTTTCTGGATGAATTGAAGTAGGAATCCCTCTTCCGTTATCAGAAATAGTAATAAAACCATTTTCTTCTAAAACTATTTTAATATCTGTTGCAAACCCTGCCATTGCCTCATCAATTGAATTATCAACAATTTCTCAAATTAAATGGTGTAATCCTTTTTTACCAGTAGTACCAATATACATACCTGGTCTTTTTCTTACTGGCTCAAGACCTTTTAGAACTTTTATATTACTTGAACTATATTCATTTTTATTTTCACTATTAGACATTTTTCTCCATGAATTTAATACTATTTAGTTATTATTAAATTTATTTTATATATTTAAATTATATATAAAAAAAACAATTATATTTTCATTTAAGAAATATATAATTATTTTTAAAAAATATTGATTTTTATTGTCTTTGTTTTTGGAAAAATAAAAATTATTTTTATGCTTTATTTTCTGAACCAAGTTCCATAATTTTTTCAATTACAGTTTCAGTCATTTCTTTTGTTCCTCAAGAATATAATTTTCTTGGATCAAAATTTTTCCCTTTATCAACTTCTCCTGAAGTAACAAACTTTTTAATTCCTTCAGCATTTGCTTGTTGTAATTCTGTATTAATATTTATTTTTGAAATTCCTAGTGAAATAGCTTTTTTAATTTGGCTTTTAGGAATTCCTGATCCACCATGTAAAACTAGTCCTATATTAACTGTTTCTGAAATATTTTTTAATGCATCAAAATTTAAAGTTTTTCATTCTTTTGGATATGGTCCATGAATATTGCCAATTCCAGCTGCTAAGAAATCAATTCCTAATTCTTTAAATTTAAGAGCTTCTTCTGGACTTGCGATTTCTCCATTACCAACTATTCCGTCTTCTTCTCCACCTATTGTTCCAACTTCTGCTTCAACAGATGCACAATAATTTTTAGCTATTTCAACTACTTTTTTTGTATTTTCATAATTAATTTCAAATGTTTCATGTGAACCATCATACATAACTGATGAAAATCCTGCTTCAAGAGCTTTTTTAACTCCTTCAAATGAACCGTGATCCAAATGTAATACAACTGGAACTGTTATTCCTAAATCTTTAACTAGAGCACCAGTCATTGCGGCCACAACATTGAAACCACCCATATATTTAATTGCTCCTTCAGAAGCTCCTAAAATAATTGGAGATTTCTTTTCTTCTGCTGCTAATAAAATTGTTTTAGCTCATTCTAAATTATTAATATTAATATGAGGTATAGCATATTTACCTATATAGGCATCTTTAACTATTTTTTTAGCATTCACAAAAGGAAAACAATTCGAGTTACCAACCTTTTCTGCACTACTAAATTTGTCTTTAAATTTATTTTTTATATTTTGTATATTCATTATTTTCCTTCGAAATATTATTTTATATTTTAATATATTATACAAAATATGAATTTCTTTTATTTAAAACTTTTATTTAAATAATTTGCTATCTTATGAGCGTCAAATCCTTTTTTAGAATATAATTGATTTCCATCCATTGATTCACCAAAAGTAAAAGCACCAATATGTAAATTTATTTGATTTTTTTTGTTAAATAATAATCATTTATAATCAGAAGAAGCTTCAATAGTTATTAATGCTTTTTTTGCTTCAAATAATGAATTTTTATCATCAATAGAAAGTTCCGTTGCTTTATCAAGACAAGGAACAGAAACTACTTTTAAGTTTTTAACTTGTTTTGCAATTTGAAGTGCTAATGCAACTTCTGATCCACTGGCTGCAATTACAAAATCTGGTTTATAAATATCATTAATTGCATAAGCTGAATTTGATGTTTGTTTATGAGAAAAAGGTAATCCTGCTTGACCTAAATTTGTTTCAATATTTTGTCTTGAAAGAATTATTATATTTGTAATTTCTTTTGAATCAAATGCTTCAATTAATGCTAATCTTAATTCTGCTTGATTCATTGGACGATGAACATGAACATTTTCTATAGCTCTTAACATTGGAAGTTGATCATATGCTTGATGAGTTGGTCCATCTCCTCCAATTAAATATGAATCATGAGAGAAAAGGAAAATGTTAGGAACTTTCATCATTGCCCCTAATCTTATAGCACTTTTCATATAATCTGCAAAAACTAAAAATGTTCCTGAAATAACTTTTAATCCACCATGTAAATTAATTCCATTTGATATTGCAGCCATAGCAAATTCTCTAATACCTAAATCAACGTTTTTTCCACCATGAACAAATGAATTATTTCCTGTTTTAATATTTGTTGAAGATGATATATCAGCATTTAAAGAAAGAATGTTAGGAATTTTTGAATCAATACCTTCCATATATTTTTTAAAGTATTCTCTTGTTGAAAGATTTTCTTGGAAAATATTATCAATATTAAAGATTTGAGAGAAATCAAAACTATTAGAAATTATTTTTTGAACTGAAGAATATTCTGTTGGAAAATTATTTTTATAAGTAGAACATTTTCTAACTCAATTTTGATATTCAATTTCTCCTCTTGTATATACATTATTTTTAAAATGATCATAAATATCTTTTTCAAAAATTCATGTTTTTTTATCAAAATTTGAATCAAAATATCTATTGAATGATTCTAACATTTCATCATCAACCATTCCATGGTGACCTTTATTTGAGTCTTGAAATTTAGTTGATTCAGCTATAATAGTTGATACTTCAATAAATGATGGTTTTGTTGATTTTTGAGCATTTAAAATTGCATTCTGAATATCTATTGGATTATTTGAAACTTTTTGGTAATATCAGTTAGCTGAATCAAAACGTTTTTGTAAATCTTCATTAAATACTAATGAAACATCTGAATCAAGTTGGAATCTATTTGAATCATGAAGAACAATTAATTTATTTAATCCTAATCTTCCAGCTATTGAAGCTGATTCATATGATATTCCTTCTTGTAAATCTCCATCACCTATAACTGCGTAAGTATAATGATCAAACATATCTTTTATTGGAGTGGCTGCTAAATTTTCTAGTTGTTTTTGTGCTATTGCCATCCCAACTGCCATTGCAAATCCTTGACCTAATGGACCTGTTGAAGCATCTACAAAATTATTTAATTTATTTTCATATTCTGGATGACCAGGAGTTAATGATCCTTCTTTTTTAAATTTTTTAATTTCTTCTAGACCTAATAGACCTGAAAAATGAAAAATTGGATAAAGAGACATAGCTCCATGCCCTGCTGATAAAATGAAACGGTCTCTATTTATTCACTTCCCATTTGTTGGACTTATTTTAATAAATTTTGTGTATAAAGTATAAAGTATTGGTGCTGCTGAAATAGTCATTCCAATATGACCTCCGCCAGCTTCTCTTATTGCTTTTAATCCTAAAAATCTAATAGCGTTTATATTTTTTTTATCGTTTAAATTCATAATTTCCTTCTTTACTAAATTGTTATATTATCAATAATTTTTTTTACGTTTAAGCATTTTTGTTCAAAAATAGCTCTCTCTTTTTTAAGATAAATTAGATACTGATCATTTGCTGCTGCTAAATTAGAATGATTTTCAAAAAACTCTTCATTTTTAATGCTTTTAAGTTTTTGTAATAATTTAGCATTTTTTGTTTCTATTTTAATTAATTTAGACATTTTATTAATTAAACCATTTAACCTTTTAACGTCTTTTTTTAATTGAGAAATATTTTTTGCTTTATTAGGTTTTATTTCCTTAGTTCTTAATTCATCTAAATTAACTTCATTTAAAAAAACTTTTTCAGTATTTAACTCATTCGTTTTTTTCGAAATATCAGCATTTAAATCTTCTTTATCGTCAGTATTTTCTTTATTATTCATAATATCTCCTATTATTAATATAAATTATACATTTTCACCCCTACTTTTTAATAAAATAGATATTATTTTAATAATTTTAATGAATAATTATTTTTTTCTTACATATATAGTTATGGAAATATTCCATAAATATATAATTATTAAGAAAGCAGAATATATGAACGATAATAAAAAAGAAATTATTGACATTATGTCAGTAATAGAAAAGAAAATAGGAAAAGAGTCAATAATGACTCTTGGATCGAAACCGCATGAAGAAGTTGATGTTTTTTCTTCGGGATCAATTGTTCTAGATCATATTTTAGGAATTAATGGTTTTCCAAAGGGTAGAATTATCGAATTATTTGGTCCTGAATCTTCAGGAAAAACAACTATAGCTCTTCATGCTATTTCTGAAATACAAAAAAATGGAGGAATAGCTGCTTTTGTCGATGCTGAACATTCTATTGATCCAAAATATGCTAAAAATTTAGGGGTTGATATTGATAATTTGATTTTATCTCAACCAGATTCTGGTGAACAAGCATTAGAAATTGTAGATATGCTTGCTAAAACTGGAAAAATAGATTTAATAATAGTCGATTCGGTTGCTGCCTTAGTTCCTGAAGCTGAACTAAATGGAGAGATGAGGGATCAAACAATAGGTGCACAAGCAAGACTAATGTCAAAGGCCTTAAGAAAAATCACAGGATCTCTTAACAAAAATAAAACAACAATTATTTTTATTAATCAAATAAGAGAAAAAGTAGGTGTATTTTTTGGTTCTCCAGAAACAACATCTGGGGGAAGAGCTCTTAAATTTTATGCTTCTATAAGACTTGATATTAGAAAAATATCAAATACAAATAAAGGAACTGAAATAATCGGAACATTAGTTAAGATAAAAATTGTAAAAAACAAACTAGCTCCTCCTTTTAAATCTGGAGTTACAGAAATTATTTTTTCAAAAGGAATTTCTAAAGTTAATGAAATAATTGATCTTGCAGATCAATTTAATATAATTACTAAAAAGGGTTCATGATTTTCATATGAAGAAAAAAATCTTGCTCAAGGAAAGGAAAACCTTAAATTATTGTTAGAACAAGATGATATTTTATATAAAAGTATTTATAACAAAGTAATGGAAAAAATTAAAAATTAATTACTTAGTTTTATAATATTTTAAAAAAACCATCTAAAAGCATTTTTTTGGGTGGTTTTTTTAAAACTAAAAAAATAAATAAAAATTTTATTTTTATTGTTATAATAAAAATAATTTAAATTTTAAATTGCCGATTTAGCTCAGTGGTAGAGCAGCTGGCTGTTAACCAGTTGGTCACAAGTTCAAATCTTGTAATCGGCGCCAATGGCCTATTGGTGAAGCGGTTAACACACATGGTTTTCATCCATGGATTCACGGGTTCGAGCCCCGTATAGGTCACCATATTTTGGAAGCTTAGCTCAGCTGGGAGAGCGTCGCCCTTACAAGGCGAGGGTCATGGGTTCGAGTCCCCTAGCTTCTACCACGCCGTTTTAGCTCAGCAGGCAGAGCAACTGACTTGTAATCAGTAGGTCGTAGGTTCGATTCCTATAAACGGCACCATTAGCGCCCTTAGCTCAGCAGGTAGAGCAAATGACTTTTAATCATTGGGTCAGAGGTTCAAATCCTCTAGGGCGTACCATATGTTTTTTAACCACCTATTATCAATTTATTGATAATTTTGCGCGAGTGGTGAAATTGGCAGACACGCAAGTTTTAGGCACTTGTGCCTTATGGTGTGAGGGTTCGAGTCCCTCCTCGCGCACCAAATCATATTTTGTTCGAGCTTCTCTTTAAGAGAAGTTTTTTTTAATTTTATTTAATATAAAATATATATTAATGGAAACGACAACTCAAGTAGATATTCAAATAATGGAAAAAATTAATTTTTTCCAAATGTTTAAAAAATATTATATTTTTATATTTTTTAGTTTTATTAATGCTTTTTTGCCTATCGCATTATGTTTAATCGCATCTACAAAAGGCATTTTTGGTTCAGAAATGGCCATTTCAATCGGATTTTCTTCACCATTTCAACTTGTTTTTTTAAACCTTCCTTTTATTTTAACTTTTTGAATATTAATTTTTATAAATAAAACATCCTATAAATTTATTAAAAAAACAATCTCATATACTGATATTTTTTGAATGACGCTAGTTTTTAATGCAGTAATTGGGGTTATTCTTTCATTTTTGTTTTTTCTTTCATCATATTTTTATATTAACTTTTTTTATTTTGGAACAAATGCTAAATCAGTTGCTCAAATGGGGCAAGATTTTGTTTCAATTTTTACTCCTTCAATTTTTATAAATTCTGTTTCATTTGTTTTCATTATGCTTACATTTATTAAATCAGGAAGTGGTTATGCAACTATTTTAGAAGCATTAAGATTTGTTTTTATTATTTTATTTTGTTTTATATTTAATATTTTTTCAAACCTAAATACTGTAGGTATAGGGTTAGGTTTTTTATTAGGAAGTATTTTATCACTTATTATTAACGCTATTTTTAATATCTTTTTATATAAACCTCAAAGAAATAAGTGAGATAACTATAAAATAGAAAAAAAGTGGCTTTCTTATTCAGTTAAGAAGGCTTGAAAAATTATAATTATAAAAGTTTTTGCATCACTAACAAAACCATTAATATTTTTTGTAATTGGGGCTCATAAAGTTTTTCAAGATTATAATTTTATGATTTCTAAAACGTTGTGATATTTTGCTTTATACTTTGTTCCGTTTTTCTCAGATGGTATTACAAAAATGTTTGATTATCAAAATATGTCTAATGACATTGTATATACAAAGAATAAAATTAATTATCAAAAAAGTGAAAATGTTTTTTATATGAATTTTATAGTAACTTGTTTGATCGCTATTAGTTTTTATTTTTCAATTACTCCCCTTGCAAAAATTTTTATAATTAATGATGAGTCTTTAATAAAAGATGGGATTAATGTAAATATTCCTTCAATTCAAAAAGATTTATTGGCCCCTGGTTCTACTTCAATAATTTTTACACTATTCTATTGCTTATTTAATGGAGCTAATTCAGTTATTACTAAAATTAAAGGATTATTTGTAAAAGAAAAAGAAGAAAAAATTTTAAAAAATATAATAATGATTTTAGTTGTTATGGCATTTATTATAGTAGTTGGTTTATTACTAGAAAGAAATGCATCATTTGAAGGACTAAGTGGGTTCGCTCTTCCTATGCTTATTCTTTCTTCACTATTTTTTCTTTTAGGAATTACTGGATGAATATTTTTTAAAAGAGCAAAATAATTATTATTTTATTCTTTGTATATAAGCGAATCTTTCTTTATTATTAATATCTTTAACTATAGTAAAACCTTCTTTTATAAAAAAAGAAACATTTAATGGATTTATTTCAAAAAATAAATATCCATTTAAATTAAGAAAGTTTTTATATTGATCAAGTATTTTTTTATAACAAACAAGTCCATCATTTAAATCAGTTAAGGCTATTTTTGGTTCAAATTTAGTAACAGAAATATCTAATGTTTTATATTCTTCTAAAGAAATATAAGGAGGGTTAGAAACTATTAAATCAAATTTGTCATTTATTTTATTAAATAAATTTGATTTACAAAAATTAATATCAAGATTATTAATTTTTTTATTAATCATTACTTGTTTTTTACTTTGACTAGAAATATCTGAAGCTAATATATTTCAATTATTAAATTTATTTTTTAAAGAAAGCGCTATAAAACCACTTCCTGTACAAAGGTCTAAAACATTTTTTATTTTTGTAGGGTCAACAGTTTTTTTTATTAAAAGAATTAATTCTTCAGTTTCATATCTAGGTATTAATACTTTTTTATTAACATTAATTTTAACATCTTGCATTTCTATATGACCAATTATTTTTTGAAAAGGCATATTTCTTTTTAATTTTGCTCTTTCTTTAAAAACAACATATGGATCTAAATTATATTTCTTTTTTTCTTTAGAAAATTCATCAATTCTATCCATATATTTTCTAAAATCATCATCATAGTAATATCTAATAGAATCAAAAAAATTACGCATATTTTTATTAAAAGCTAATTTATATAAAAACATTCCGGCATTATCCGATAAACCTCATATTGTTTTTTCTCTTTTTATTATTTCTCTTATTTTTATTTTTGGCTTATTAGGATAAATTCTATATTCTAATCAATATTTATCATTTCCATTTTTTCAAGAAACTAATAAATAATAATCTTCTGGTAAAAAATTTTCAATATTATATTTAGTAAAAATTCCTTTAGTTTTAAGACCAAATTCTAAATCCTTTTCTAATTCTCTTTTAATTTTAAAGGTTCTTTTAAATGCTAAAATAAATGATTTTCACAACTGGTCTGAATTAATTTTTTGAGATAAAAAATTTGGTTTTTTATCTGAGGAAAAAAATAAATAAAAAAAATTATAATTTATTTTTCTTCTAAATTTTTTTATTACATAAATAACTTTTGATCTTCTATATTCATCAACTAATGAAGTATATTTTCGATCATTTTCATCAATTATTTTTATAACCTTCATTGGTTTTTTTTGTTTTTTATTTTTTTTATTTTCTTCCATTTATATTCTATTTCTATTAAATTAAAAAAACAAAAATTTGTTTTTTTATAATCTTGTAATATGTACAATATTTAATTATATAATAACTAATAAAAAAACTAGTATCTAACTATTTAATAACACCTGTAATAATCAAAATTAAAAATAATAATGATATTAAAAAAGCAATGAATCCTACTAAAAAAATTCATTTTAAATTTTGTGAAAGTCATTCTGCATTCCTATTAAAAACGATTCTTAAAAAGTTTCTTATAAATCAACACATACAAGGAACAAGGAAGGAAATAGCTATCATTATAATAACTGCAATAATTGCAGGAGATGAAGTTATATCGATTGGATTGTCTATTCTCATAAGTATTTAAAAATTATTATACTTTGAAAAACTATTTAAATAAATAAAATTATAATTGTTATAATTATTTAGAAATGAAATTAATAGTAGGTTTGGGAAATCCCGGAGAAGAATATAAAGGAACAAGACATAATGTTGGTTTTGATCTTTTAGATAAACTTATTAAAGAATTTGGAGTAACATGAACCAAATCTAAATTTAATGGAGAAGTTTATATAAATGAAGATTTTATTTTAGCTAAACCACATACATTTATGAATCTTAGTGGTAACTTTGTAAAAACTATATCTGATTTTTATAAAATTAATCATGTTGATATTTTGGTTCTTTATGATGATGTAGATACAGCAATTGGAAAGGTAAAAATTAAAACTAAAAGTTCATCAGGTGGACAAAACGGAATTAAAAGCATTTTAGAATTAATGCGTACTAATGAAATTAAAAGGGTAAAAATCGGTATTGGGAGACCTCCTCAAAAATCAATACCACTTTCTTCATATGTTCTTTCGCCTTTTACAGAAGAAGAAAGAGAACAAATAGATAAAACATTGGATAAACTAGTAGATCCTTTAATTACATTTATTTATAATGATATTAAAGTTATGTTAGATAAATTTTCTGAAACTAAAGATGAAAAGTAAATATTTATTAGCTGTTAGTGGCGGCGTAGATTCAATGATTTTACTTCATAAAAATAAAGGCAAAAATATTATAGTTGCTTTTGTTAATTATAATTTAAGAGAAGAAGCAAAGTTAGAAGAAGAAATTGTTAAAAATTTTTGTATTAAATATAATATAAAATTTTATATTCATTCAGCTACATTTGAACAAGAAGGAAATTTTCAAAATTGAGCAAGAGAAGAAAGATATAAGTTTTTTAAAAAAATTTATGATTTAGAAAATTGTTCTAAATTACTTTTAGCTCATCATAAGGATGATTTTTTAGAAACATATTTTT
This sequence comes from Metamycoplasmataceae bacterium, assembly GCA_051655145.1. Lineage (GTDB taxonomy): Bacteria > Bacillota_I > Bacilli_A > Mycoplasmatales > Metamycoplasmataceae > UBA710. Next base: position 595 of record JBOFZK010000010.1, on the reverse strand, counting down.
TAAATAAAAATGTTAAAAGAAATCCTTCTCTTTGAGGTATTAAAAAAAATAATGCTCTTTTTGAAATGAAAATTAATAGACCATTTATAAATAAATACTATAAAAATCAGTTATATAAAATCGCTAAAAGGAAAGGCATTCCATTTAATGATGATAAATCAAATTTTGAGGAAAAATATTCTAGAAATAAAATTAGAAAAGAATTGTCTTCTTGGTCTATTTGAAAAAAAGAAATATTATTTCTTACAATTAAAATAAAAAATATTTTTTTAATTGTAAGAAACAAAAGAATTGATAATATTTATAAAAAATGAGAAAAAGAAAATTTTTCAATTTCTTTTTTAGAAAAAAATAAGAATTTTTCTTTCGATCTAGTTTTTAATTATTTAATTAATAAATATAATGGAATAAAAATTTCAACAGAAAAAGTAAATTCTATAAAAGCGTTTATTTTTGCTAAAAATGAAGCCAAAAAAATTTATCTAGGTAGATCATGTTTTTTATATAAAGATAATAAATATATATATAATATTTTAAATGAGTAATGATATTAATTTTTTAATTGAAGATAATTATGTTTTCTTATTTAAAGATG
>JBOFZK010000009.1:0-18722 GCA_051655145.1 Metamycoplasmataceae bacterium | reverse complement strand
TTGACATATATAAAATAAAATTATAACATTAATTTAATAATAAAGAAATTACAAGATAGTTAATGGCTAAGATTATTTTCTTTTAAAAACCGATTTAAAAACTCTTTTGTTTGTTTTGGAATTTTATTCATATCTAAATAATTATTATTAACTACATTTCCTTTTTGTCAATCGATAATTTTACCTTCCATATCAAAAAATATTTGCTTTTTATCAAAGGCTGTATGTTCATCTGGATAAATCCGTAAACAATTAAAAGGACTAATTGCATCTTTTAAAGACCTTTCATCATTGTTTTTAATTAATTTTTCAAAACTTATAATATGAGCATTTTCAAAATTTTTACAATACCTTTTTTCTTTTAAAATATCATAAGGAAGAATATTGTTTTGTATACAAGCATTAATATTTGCTGTATAAAAAGACCTTAATTTAGCCTTTATTTTATCAATATTATTAGAATTGTGTTGATCGTATTCTTCAATTCTTTTATTTATAACAGAAATAATAAAATCTTCTTGATTTTCATTAAAAATAAATTTCTTATGTTCTTTAATTGATTTAGACAATTCCTCTTCTTCTTTTTTAATGTCATTTATTTCATAAAATTTTTCTTTAAAACCAGGAACTATATTTTCATCTATAAATTGTTTTAAATTATATTCGGGAATATTTTTATCATAATTTTTATTTTTTTCACAATCTCAATCTCCTAAAACATTGGCAAAGTTACAATCAAAATATTCAATATTAATACATCTCATAGGACTTGCTTTCTGATTTGATTTTGCTCCTGAAATATTTGATCCTGAAAGTAAAGAAAACATTCTTCTAACTGTTGTTTCTAAATTTAAGAAATATTGATTAACTTCAAAAATTTGTTTTATTGTTAAAAATTGATATTCTGCTTTTATTATTTGTTCTGGATTTTTATTAGAAAATTTATCTAAAAATTTATCTCTAAATTCTTTAACTGTTTTTTCTTTGTAATAATCAGTTGGCTTAATCATTTCCTTATCTGTTAAACGAAAATTACTTTCTTTTAATATTAGATATTCATCAATTATTTTATTTTTATCATTAAAAATATAAATAGCTTCTCCCCGCATTACTAATCCATCTTTGTTTTTTAAGTAACTTTTTGTTCCGAAGGGAATTACTAATTTTTTAAAATTATTCATTAAAACACCAACGTTCTAAAAATAGCTTCTAAAACTTCTACAGAAATAGAGTTCCCTGCTAAATAAATAAGTTTATTTTCAGTAATATTTGTGTGCTTAATAATTGTTTTATATTGCTCTTCTTGAAACCCCATATATTTAAAACATTCTTTAGCTGTTATTGATCTTATTTTTTTAGGACCAAAATATAATTTAATTCTGCTTAAGGCGCCAGATGCTGTTAATGTAGGGCCTGAATGATTAATATCATAAACAAAATTCTCACTAGAAAAATTAGAGTAATTTTCAAGTTCCATTTTTAATATATTGTTTTTAGTTAATCCCTTTTTTAATAAATTAAATTTATTAAATCTATCATCATATTTAAGTCTTAAATCAAGAATATCTTTTAAAGGTTTTTTATTTTCTATTTTTATTTCATTAAGAGGAGAGAATTCAAAATTTATTTTCTTTGCATGATCTTCTAAAACTGATAATACAAAAACTCTTTCTCTATTTTGACAACTTCCAAAATTTGTGGCATTTAAAACATATTCTTTTGATTTATATCCAAAGCTCTTTAATCTTTTTAATCAAGCATTATAATTAGCTTTATGATTTTTGCTAATCATAGCTTTTACATTTTCAAGAAGTAAATACTTTGGTAAAGCTTTTTTATCTTTTTTAATTTCTGAAAATATTCTTTCGATTTCTCATAATAATCCACTTCTTGTATTGTGTTCTTTAGAAAAACCTTTTTGCTTTCCTTGATTAGAAATATCTTGACAAGGAAAGGAATAAGTAAAAATATCTAAATCATTAGGAAGATCTATTCCTTTTGTTTGAGAAATATCAAAAAAGTTATTTGCTTTTTTTTTCGATTGATTTAAATAAAATCCTATTTCAGAAGGTTTTAAAAGATTTTTATCTTTTCAACTTTGTGAACAAGGACTTTTAGAATCATTACTTACATTTAGATTACTATTAAAAACTTCTTTCTTAATATAGTCTAAATTATGGTGAATAATTTGATATGAAATTATTGCCGGAATAAATCATTCTATTATTCCTTTAGGTTCAATTTTTCAGTTTTTTTCTTCAGCTATATTTTTTAGTGCTTGATACTGAGAACCAATTCCAGAAAATGCTTCAAAAACTTTAATGGTTTTATAATGTTTATTATTTAACTAATAAAATATATGATATTTTTTATTAACTTAAATAATATTTAAATATACTTTTTTATATGGAAATAAATATATATAATAATACATATGAAAAATTCAAATAATAAACATTATTAGAATATAAAATTTATAAAATAGAAAATTATTGTTTTAAATTAAATTCTTCATTTATTTTTTTAGCCAATTCTTTCGATCTATCTTTTACAGCTTTTAACATATTGTCAATACTATCATCTTGTTTTCATAAAGCGGCATTTATTCCGTGGTGACTAAGATGTTCTTCTATTGAACTATTTTTATTTTCTTTATATTCTTTAAAATATGAAGAAAATTTTTTTTGATATATATTTAAATTAGTTTTTTTATTTATAGGAGTTAAATTTGCATAAGATGATATAATTTTTGATATTTCTTTTGGTAAATATCCCTCTTCCTTTTTGTAGCCTTTCTTTGGGTAAATATGATGCAAATGATAATCATCATTAATTATTGTTCCTTCTAAAAAATCATTCTTTTTTCATAAAAAAGAAGTTAACAATTTTGCTACCATATCAGTTTTTGAAGTTTCATTCAATTCTTCAAAAAAATAATCATCACTTAATGATTTTATAGAAAAATTATTTAAGTGTTCTTCAACAGCAGCTTCATCATTTAAAATTAAAGAATCAATAAATAAAATATTTTTTTCAAGGACATTATTTGTATTTTTTTCATATGAATGATTAATAGACAATAAACCTATATATTTTTTAATTAAATTAATTTTATTAAAAACTAGAATTTCATTATTATTTTTAAAAAATAAATAAATACATCATTTAAAAATATTTTTAGATGGAATAGTTTTTGAAGAAAACCCCATTTTTATAAATAAAAATTCTTTTGCAAGTTCTAATGATTTAGATCATTTCTTAATAGTTTCATCAACTTTATTTTTATCAATTATTTCAAATTGAATTTTATCTTTAGATTTTAAAATTGGTTTTCCTTCTAAAATAAGAAATATTGAATCTAACAAGGTTTCATTATCTATTACTTGTATATCAGATCAATTTTTATTTTTTAATAAGTTTTTAAAAATTTCTTCTAAATGTATTTCAAAAGCACTTCATTTTGCATTAATAATATCAAAAATGGTAAGTTTTTTTCCTTTGGTATTTATTTTTTCAAATACATTTATAGCATCATCTAGCTCAAAACCTTTTTTAAGACATAACACACCAATACTTAAATCTAAAAATTTATTTCGTACTCTTTCTATTGATCTAAATTTATATAATTCTTTACCATATCCAACTTCTTTTTTGTTTATTATATTATCAATGTCTTCTTCTTTGCAAAAAATTTCATTGATTTTATATTTATTTCTGTCTACTATTTTTTCTTTACTTATTGTTTCAAATTCATTTGTTTCAAAGTTGAAAACTATTTTTGAAAATTTTTTTATATGTTCTTTAAGTTCTAATTTGTCTAATTCATTAAAATAAAAACAAGAAATTAATGTTGTTAAACGCTGTTGTCCATCAATTACAAATAAGTAATCAGAATGATCTTTATTTTTAGAAATATTTTCAAGAATACTATTTTTAATATCAAACTTATCATTAGTTTCTCATAAAATAATATTTCCAATTGGTTCACTTGAAACAATAGAGTTTAAAAGTTCCTTTATATGGTTTTCTTTTCAAACATAATTTCTTTGGAATAAAGGAATTTTAATTTTTCCACTCTCTAACTCTGCAAAAATTTCTTTTAATTGTTTTTGATCATTTTTAAATTGCTTATTTGTATTTATTAGTATTGTTGTATTTTTCATTTTTTTATTATCGCACAATTTATTTTAAAATTACATTTTTAACTTTAATAAAGTTAAAAAATTATAAATTAATACTATTTAAAATTAATTAAAATTTAAAAATTTATCAATATATGAAATAACGTTTTCACATCAAGCTATAATTATTTCAACATCATTAATTTTGTTATTTTGTTTTAAATCTGCATACTTTACACACATTTCGTAAAATGTATATAAATTATATTCTCCTATTTTTTTCTCTGAGTATTCTACTATTTTAATTAGTTGTTTGTATAATAATTCAATAAATATTTTTTTGTCTAAAGAATTTGTATTTCCACCATGTGCTTTTGTATGTTCGTTAGGACTTAGTAAAATTAAATTTTCACAAATATTTATATCGATTTTATCTTTCATTGTTTTTTCATGTTTAGGGATTATATGATGAACTTCACAAAAATCAATTTTTTTCTCACTATATTCTGATATATAAGAGTTAATATTTTTTATTAAATTATTGAAAAAATATTCTCTATTTCATTCAACTATTTTCTTTTTTTGTTTTACCTCTGATAATAATTGTTCTTTACAAGAATATTTATTTATTTTATCTTCTTTCCTTGTTAAAAAATCCATTTTTGTTTTATCTCTAATGTGTTTTCTATTATATTGAAGATCAGAATATGATTGTTTTGGATATCCTGTTGTTTTTTCATTAAATTTATCAAGATTAAATATAAAAAATAAAGGATTAATAAATTTACAATATATTTGTCCAATATCCTCTCTGTGCTTGGTATTATTTATCATATAATTTTTAAAAGAATCTTTGATAGATTCTTTATTCATTTTATTATTATATTCAATATAATTTTCGAAACTTCTTTTAACCCCTATAAATGCAGGGCAACTATATAATTTATAGGTATGTAATAAAATAAGATAAATGCAATTATATTCATCTTTGGCTAATAATTTAATGAAATCATAATCAACAATTTTATATACAAAATGAGACCTATCATTAGGTATATTATTATTTTTTACTTTTTCTAAAGCTCCAACATATGATAAAAGTTCAAATGTTTGTGTAAAGTATTTATCATACTCTTTTTGAGTTCCTTCTTTTATAGGTGCTTTTGCATGTTCAAATCTAGCTGATATATTTTTTAATATATGTTTTATATCTTTAGATTTATCACTAGGATTTAAAAAAACATTTTTTGAAAAATGTTCATTTTTATTAATAATTTTAATTAGTATATTAGATACTGCAAATATTACATCAAAAGTATTTTTTTGATCTAAAGCAGATATAGTAGAATCAATATTTTTTTTATAATATCCTTCATATTTAATGTTATTTAGTTTATTTATTATTATTTCTTTGTCTTCTTTTGTAGCCTTTACTCTGTTATCTACCATGTTTCTAAAATTATTCATCTTTCACCCCAAAAAAATTAATTGTAGTTTCGTTAACATTTAATGTTCTTGTTGAAAAATTTTGAGCAATTTGATAATATTCTCTAAATTCATTAGAGTAAAAATATTCTAGTTGTTTTTCCGTCAATAATGAATTTTTTTCTTTTAATAATGCAACAATTATTGAACCATTAGGAATAACGTCTTCTTTTAGCGGGCAAACTCTAGGAAAGTAACTTAAATTTGGAATTAAATAAATATTTTTATTTTCTTTTAAAAACTTATAAAATCTTGTATTTTTTATTAAATCTTTTTCACAATATATATCATAATTATTCTTATGAATTAACTCTGGTTTTTCTAAAGAAATATTCTTTGATTTTATTACTCATATTAATGAATTATTTATATTATTTTTAACACATTTAGTATTGCCTATTTCATAATTTTTATATATATTGAAAATATTTCTTTTTAAGGAATTAAAAACATCATCAAATAATTGATTTCTATAAATTAATCAATAAGGTAATTCAGGAGCAAATATATAATTATTTTTTTGGTAGTTAATAAAATTTTTGTGAACAGATATAATTTTGGTAAAAACATTTTTATGAGGAGATATTTTTAATAATATTGTTTCTACTTTAACATCTTTAAAACCATATTCATTAAAATCAACAATAAGTTCAATATTTTTCTTAATTAATAAATTTCTAAGATTTTTATATGTGCTAGAATTTAAAATCATTTTTGGACATACAAAAATTATGTTATTTGTAAATGAAAATGATTTTTTAAAAAAATCTTCGACAGTATTTAAAATATTTCCTTTTTTATTGCTTACTAAAAATGGTGGATTACCTATAATTAAATCAATTTTCCCATCATATATAAATTCATTAAAATCTTTATTTATAAACTCCAAAATAAAATTTTTGGGTGTATTCATTATTTTTAAATTTTCTTTTAAGTCTTTAAAAACATTTTTGTCAATATCGATTGCAATTATTTTTACTTTTTTTAAGTGTGAATATTTTTTAAACAAAGGATATATGCAATTTCCTAATCCTACAGAAGGTTCAACAATAACTAACTCGCTATCAGAACTAAAATCAGGAAGCGCATCATAAATATAATTTAAATTTATTCTAGATGTGTAATAAGCGGCATGTTTAATTTTATTTTTATTATTTTTTTCAAAATCATTAGAAAAATTAAGGGGATCATTTTCTTTATATAAAATATTTTTAATATTTTTAGCCATTCTATAAAATACTTCAGTAGGAACAGCTTCTCCAATTACTTTTCTTATCATTGAATCATTTTTTGATATTCATTCTATTTTTTCTTGAATGTCTGTATTTTCTTTAATGTGATTATTTCATTTAAAACTACTAGGAATGGACATTAACTTCATTAATTCAGCTATACTAAAAACCCTATCATCTTTTGGGTGAATAGTATTTTGACTATTTAAGCAGTCACTTACTGTATGAATGCAAGGACCTACTTTTGTTCAGTGCTGTCTTTTAAATTTATCTCCAAATAAATTTTTTATTAAACTTTTATTACCATTTTTATCAAAATAATAAGGCCTTAGATTCATAGGATTATCCATTGCTGATTGTCCTTCTTTTAAAACCTTTATTCAATCTCTTTTATATTCTAAATATGGTTTAAAATAGTGAAGATAATTATTATTATCTATTTGTCCCATTTTTGTTAATGGTTTTAAATTTCCTATTACATCACTTAATGAAAGTTCATTTGAAAATTGAGGAAAAATTTCAAATGGAGTAATTACATTTAAATACTCTTTTTTTACACCAATTACAATCGTTCTTAATCTACTTGAATTACAACCATAATTTTTTAAATTTACTACTTTTTTAAGTAAATGATATTTTTCAGATAATTGAATATCTAATTCTTCATTAATTGTATGATTATCTCCATTTAATCCTGTACATATAGTTTTAAGAAAAGAGGAAACATTCTCAAAAATACAAATATTTGGTTGAATAACATTTATTAATAAACGAAAAAATTGTTTATTATAAATAATAAGATTTTATATTTTGATAAAGATAATTATTCTATATAATAATATTTTAATATGGTAAATAAAAATAAAGAGCTAACATATATTTCACTTTTTAGTAGTGCCGGTATTGGTTGTTTTGGTTTTAAACAAAACGGATTTAAGTGTATTGCAACATGCGAAATTTTAGAAAAAAGATTAGATATTCAAAAAATTAATAAGAAATGTCATCTTGATAGTGGTTATATTAATGGTGATCTTACCAAACAAGAAACAATAGATTTAATTTTTGATGAAATTAAAAAAGATAATAAAAATATGAACGTAGATGTTATTATTGCGACTCCTCCTTGTCAGGGTATGAGTGTTGCTAACCAAAAAAAGAATGATGAATTAAAAAGAAATTCTCTTGTTACACAAGCAATTCATTTAATAAATGTTATTGGAATATAAAATTTGTTTTAAAATTAAATAATTAATTTATTTTTTAGTGAATTATATTATGAGTTAAATAATCGCTATTATTTAACTTTTTCATAAATATATAATATTACTTTTCAATATATTTTTTCTTTAAAATAATAATTTCTTTTTATATTTAATAAAATATGTGCTTTATAAGAGGATATTTTATTTCTAATAATAGCGATTATATCCCTAAAAATAATAAAATAGTTGTTTGAGCTTTATATGATGATGCAGAATCTTCATATAAAAAAGCTATTATTGCTAATTTTGAAAATATCGAAGTTCATTCAGTAGGTATTAATGATGTTAAATTTCCTAAATCAGAAAAAGCTTTTTATCATAGAATTGATTTATCATTAAATAATTTTAATTTAATAAATGAATTAAAAAAATTACCACATCCAGATATTATTTTAGCTTCTCCTCCATGTGAATCATGAAGTATGGCTGATTGTAATGGCAAAATGGTAAGAACAATTAGTGAAGATGGAACTTGGCAAGTTAAAAACAACCAATATTATAAAAATTATAATACTACTGCTCATCCAGTAAAAAGAAGATATTTCGTTCAAAAAGAAAGAAGTAGAATAATAGGAGAATCGACTATTGGTGGAACTATAGAAATTATTCAAAAATTTGTTCCTAAAATTTGAATAATTGAAAACCCTAAAACTTCAACTACATGACAGTTTCAAAAAAATCATTGAAACTTTGAAGGAATTGAAAATCAAACAAATTATTCTTGTTATGATGAAAACTTTTCTTTAAAACCAACAATTTTTAAAAGTAATATTAAATTAAATCTTAAAAATGAAAGAATTAAAGGCGATAAAAGACATATGTCAAATGGTTCATATAGCAAAAGAAGCTCTATCCCTAATGATTTAATAATTTCAATAATAAAAACTTGTTTAAAGGAATTAAATAAGTAATGGAAGATATTAAGCAAATTGTAAATTATATTTTTGATAAATTTAATAATATTGATAAAGATCATAAAATTAAACCATTCTTATGAAATATTGATACATCATTAGAAACCATAATTAATTGCTTTATAAAAAATTTAAGAAATAACAATATAGAAATTATTAATAAATTCGAAATTAAAAGAACTGGAATAAATTCAAAAAATAATCCATTGTATAAATTATTTATTAATGATATTGATATTACGCCAACTTCAAAAAAATCTAAAGAAGTTTCAGCTTCAGCGATGAGACAATATCTTCAAGTTTTTTCTGCCTTTGGTTGAATTGTTGAAAGAGTTGATTTAAAAAAAATAATTGATAATAAAAATATAAAAGCAAGTGCTTCTATTAACAAAATTTTATTAGATGATTTTGATATTAAAATAAATTATTTAGAACTTATTTCTAAAGGAAGTTATTCTTTAGTTTACTATACTAGAAATTTAGCATATAGTTTTTTTGTAGCATATTGTTATAAAAATGATTTTATTCCTGAAAATATTGAATTTGAAAAAATTAAAAATAAAAATGGTACAAAAGTTTTTCATTCAACTGATTTAGAGAATACAAGTAAATATATTCTTGGTCAAAAATTAGAAAAAAAGGATGAAGGAAATTTAATGCAAACATATGGGAAAAGCATAAAGTTTTTAGAGAAATCATCTTTTGAAGAAAATATAATATATATTTATCAATCTATTAAATCATTTTTTGAAGATGATAAAGAAAGACAAGAAGTTATTAAAGAAATTGAAAGATGAAATTTACAAAGTAATTGCAGTAAAAAAAGAGGAAACTTAAGAAAAAAAATAATTGAACAAAGAGTTAAAGATCAAACATCTCATTCAGATATTGAAGATATTAATCAAATAGAAAAACTAGAGCAAGATATTAAATCTTTAGATGCTGCTCATATTTTTGAAATTAAAAAAATTAGAACCGAAATAATAAAAAACACAGATAATAAAGAAAAAATAAATGAATTGCTTAATGATTGTGATGATCCAAATAATGGAATTCTTTTACCTAAAACATATCATTTTTATTTTGATAGAGGAGTTATTGAATTTGATATAAATGGGAACATGCTTTTTAATGAAGAATATATAGAAACACTTAAAAAAGAAAAACTTATTTTATGCAGAATAAAAAGAGAATATTTTAATGAAAAAATGCAAAACTATTTAATAAAAAGATATTAATTATTTTTAAATATTTATAAAGTTTCTTTTTGATAATATTTTTTTGAAATAATAATCATTTTAGTAGTTGTATATATGGCAACTAATGTAGCTGTTAAAGCTACTGGGAATGTTCAAGCATCAAGATATCTAAAAGGATTATTTGCCCCCATTTGTTCAGCTAAAGGAGAAATTGAAAAGATAGCTCCAAATCCGATAATACCAAAAACAATTATAAAATAGACAATACAGATAAGTAAGGGACTCATTTGTTTTTTACTAATATTAACGGTACTTGGAAGACATACACTTCAGATTGAACAGAAAATACCATAAATAGAGATATAAAGAAAACTAAAGGAAGTAAAGTTTTCTTTTTTAAATAAAAGCATTAATAGATTAGTTGGATGTTGAACATCATAACTTGATCTATATAGTAATAATGCTTTAATTAATTCAACATCATATGAAGTATATGAAACATAATTAATAAGTCATTGTTTATATTCAAGAGGATTATTTAAAATAGTAATTAATTTAATATTGTTTTCCGCTAATCAAGCTTCTCAAGCTGGATCTTGAAAGAGTACTACTAAATATTGCTTAACATCATCAATATTATTAGGATCAAAATTAGGAGATATTGCCGGGAATGTTGTAGGAGGCAAAGTTATTTTACTGCTAATACCTGGAGGGAGTTCTGGTATTTGTCAAATATAAGAATCATTAATTGTATAAAGTCTTGCTAAAGGCTCAACTAAAAATCTTCCGATAATAACGAAGATAGTAGTTATTAAAACAGAAACTCCTACAAGATATCATGCTTTTCATATTCTTATATTTGTTCCTTCTTTATTTTCTAAATTATAAACATCATTATATTTTATAGCATCAGAAAAACCAATTGCTACTCAAGGAATTAAATACATTAGATTAAATCAAATGACTCTAGACATTTGATATGAAAGAGGAACGAATTCTCCTAGTTTTGCACTCATAAAGAAATTTAAAAATAATAAAGCTAAACCTTTAAATAGAGATAAAGAAATTCCAGAAATAGATTCTTGCATTATTTTATATTGCTTTCTTTTTCCTTTTTCAAAAATTCTAAAGCGTCAAATAAAACTAAATTTATTTTTATAAACAATATAGCTAAAAAATCCTATTGTTGTAATTAAAGAAACAATAGTTAAACTTAGCCCTATTCCTAAAGCGCTTAAACCAGCTACTACTCCTAATAAATAACATAATAAAAGAGTAAAGAAACATTTTCATAAAAAGAAGAAAATACAATGTCATTTATTTTTTTTAAAAATTAATAAAAATAAATAAGCTTCAATTGAACTAAGGATTACAAAACCTAATGAACCTAACATAAAATCAATTCCATATTCTAAAGTCGCAATTGTATTTGGCCGATTACAAGAATAATGTAAATAAAAAAAAGATGAAATGGCATAAACCAGAGCACATCCTATTCCCATTATTAAAGTAGATCTAATGCTCATTCAAAATGATTTATTTTCATCTTCTTCTTTATCTTTACTAAAAATAAAAAATAAGGATGTAGCAAACGATACTCCTAATTGGGCAAAAGTTAATTGGAATGTTGCTGTATATCCAACTCCAGTTACTACTTGCGCTCCTACTTCCGGAACGAAAGCGCTTATGATACAAAATAAAAGCGGAAAAAGACAATTAAAAAAAGAAAAGATAATAAAAATATTTCCCTTAAAAAGAGTTCTTCAAGCATCTTTTTGAACTAAATTAAATGTTATCCTTCTTTTGGATGAATTATTTTTTTGCATGCAAATATTATAAAATAATAAATTTTAAAAATACTTTGTTTTTTATATTTTTTATTAAGTTTAAATTATTTATTTTTTTTCACTAAATTTAAAAAATTGTCAAGGTTTTATATAATCAAGTAGAAATAATTCTTCATCAACAATTTTAGCGATATTGTTTTTTCTTTGTTTAGGATCTAAGTGATTTTTCTTAACAAGATGTAATTCCCCTTTATATTGACCAAAATTTTCATTACCAATAGCAATTGTTCCTTTTGGTATTTCTTTTAATAAATTATGTGGTTTAAATTCTTCTTTAGCATATTTGATTCTTGACATAGTTGATCTTATTAAATATTCAGAAACATCTCCTCTATTAAAGTGTTCTTCATTTAAGACAATTTTCTTTTCAATATCAGTTGCTTCTTTGGTAAATTCCACATTAAAAGTTATTTTCTTTCCAATAGCTGCAATTCTTTTCATTTCTTTTTCAGAAGCGAAGGAATTACCAATAATAATATCATCTACTAAATCTAATAATAGATAATGTTTTACTTGAACTTCAATTGGTAAATTTCTGTGCATTTCTAAAGTACATAAACCATCCATAATTGGTCATGGACCAATTTTACCTTCTTGAGATGTTACAAAAGCGGCGCTTCTTATTCCTAAATCTTTATATTGTTTAGAAGTTTTTATAAAGTGATCTAAAGAAAGTCCTGAATATTCCATTGGATAAAAATTATGACATCCAATTAATTTTTTTCTATTAGGTTCAAAAGATAAAATATTATCAACATATTTTGTTCCTGAAGACATATTAATTTCAATATCTAAATCTTGTGGATTATATGTCATAACAGCTTCTTTCTGTCCATCGAAACCAACATCAAGTCTAATTCCTGTAGCTCCTAATTCTTTAAAAAAAGAAAGATCATCATAAGAAATTTCTAATTTTGAAAAAACATTTGGTGCTATATCTAAAATTGTTTCCATTCCTAATGAGGTAGCTAGACCTAAAATTTCTTGAAAATCTTTTTTTATTTTTTCTTTTGGTTCATCAACAGATAATAAACAACTAAAGATTCTTTTAAATCCATATTTATGAGCTAATTTAATATAAGCTAAAATATCCTCTTTTTTACTTTTATCTGGATATATTGAAATACCTAACATGTTCTCTCCTAATTACTTAATTTTCTTATGTAAATCTATTATTTCAGTTGCCATTAAAATTAATGTTTGTGTTGAAAGTAATTGATCTTCTGCATGCATTAATAATAAAGGAATTTTAATTTCCATTCCTGCAGCTTCTTGTTGTACTAATTCAGCATGTTGACGCTCTGCTTCAAGTAATTCTTGATGAGCTTTTTCTATTTTTTTATCAGCTTCTTCAAAATTACCTTTTTTAGCTTCAAAAATAGCAAGCATTGCCTCTGATTTAGCTTCACCTGCAAAAGTTATTATTCTAAAACTTATTTCTCCTAATTGTTCATATGTATATGACATTTTTTATCCTTCTTTTTTATAAATTTTTATTTTTAATATTATTATACACTATAATAATTTATAAGTTTTTATTGATAAAATCTTAAATTAGAGGAAAAAATGTTTCACGAAGTTCTTGGCTATTTTGATATGACAATAATATATTTATTTTGTTTATTTCAACTTTATTATAACTATGTTACTTTAACTAAAATAAAACAATCTAAAAATAAAATAACATGATATCAATTGATAATGGCTTACGCTTTTTGAACAGCTCCTATAATTTATTCAGTTGTTCCGATGATTGGTTCATTTAATGATAATTTTTCTTTTGGTTTATTTATGCTTTGAATGAGAATACCCCCTATTTCTATTACCGCTATTATCATTATTTATTGAACAATTTATTTGTTCATTCATAATAAAAAAGTTAATACAAAAGAAAACATTTTACATTCGGATTTTGAATATAAAAATGATAATTTTGCAAAAATAAATTCATCTAAAAATATCTTTAAAAAGAATGTTGTTAAAGTAGAGAAAAAATATGAACTAAAAATTAATAAAGCAAATAATGAAAAAGAACTAATAAAAATTGTTGAAGATATTCAAGGTTGATATATTTCAAAAGACAAATTCAGTTGAATGTGATTTAAAAGAAGTGAGCAAACACATAATTTTTATAAACAAATATTTGATAATGTTTGTTTTAAAGTAAAAGAGAAATTAAATAATTTTTCTTAACGATGTCTTTTAAGGGTATTGATTCAGTTCAGTATTTTTGTTGATATATATCATCTTTTAGCATTAACTCTATCAAAGTAAAAGGCATTGTAATATGATGAATTAATAATTAATCCAGCATATAAGAAATAAGATAAAATTTGGACAAAGAAAATACAATATAAGAAAGTTCCAATTGAACCAAATTTACTATAATCAATAAGTGATGTTAAATAACCAAAAATCATTGTAAAAATAACGGTCGGAATTAAAGTTACAAGAATTCCTGGAGTTATTTGTTTAAAAGTAACTTTAAATAATGGGGTAAAGCGAAAAATTAAAGCAATTCCGATATAGAATCAAACAACTAAAAAGAATAAAATTAAGAAGTAAAAAATAGCTTCATAGGTTAAACTTTTTTCTTCAAAATTTTGTAATAGAACTTGAATTAAGGGAATTAATGAAGATAAAGCAAGAGTTATAAAGAGGGAAATAAAAAAAACTATTAAAATCGCTCTTAATCTTTTAATTACGAAATTTGTAATTGAATTATATTCATATATATTTGATTGTGAATCAACGAACTTGACAATCCCTTTAGATGAGAATCAAATAAGAGTTAATAAAAACAATATAAACGTTGTATTAACGACTATGGAATCAGAATCAAAACTAATAATTAACGAAGAGAATCCTGGAATAATTCTTTGTAAAATATTTTTAACTAATATATCTTGTCATCCTGGTATTAAAGAAAAAAAAGACGTCACTATAATAAAAATGGGAATTAAGGATAAGAATAAATATAATCCTAATCCGGCGGGAATAAAAAGAAAATTACTATTAGATAGCTTTCCATAAGCTACATCAATAATTTTTCTTCTTTTGATTGGGTTTTTTAAATGTTTATTTTTAATTGAGATTAAGAAAGTGAAATAAATTAAAATTTTTATAAAACGAGAAACAATAGTATTTTGCTTTGGTGGAGTATAAACATAGTCTAACAATCACTTATTTTTGTCTTGTTTTTCTCTTTTTTTGCTGTATGCATCTCATCCAGATTTTATTTTTCTTTTATTTCAAAACATCTTACTCCAATAAAGAAATTATAATTTCTTTTGCGGATTTAATCTCAATATTTCCGTTAAATTTTTGCATAATTTTACCAAAGACAAATTTTATACAACGATCTTGGTTGACTTTATAGTTATCTTTTAGGTCTTTATTTTCATCAATTATTTGCTTTATAAAGCTAATTAATTCGTCATTACTAATTATAAAAACAAGATTATTTTCTTTAATAATTTCTTCTACTGTTTTTTTAGCATTTAAAAGTAAAGGAATTAGTTGTTTTAATTGTTTTCTATTTAATTTATCTTTATTATATAAAGAAATAGCTTCTTGTAAATCACTAATTTTAATATTTAATTCATTTAATGAACAGTTTTCTTTTTTAGTTAATGGAACTATTTCGGCAAAAAAAACTTTTGCTCATTCTTCACTATTATTAGTTTTTATTTTTTCAAAATATTCTCTTGCTTCAATATCTTTTGCAAAAATGGAAATATATTGATCGCTCATTCCATTTGCTTTCATTCTTTTTTCAATTTGATGAGGAAGTTCTGGAACATTAATTGAATCGATAAAAGATTGTTCTAAAACGACAACTGGAATATTTGGTTCTGGGAAATATTTATAATCAATATTATTATCTTTTACTCTCATTGAAACTAAATCATTTTGTTCCTCTGAAAATCTTTTTGTTTCTTGTTTAATTATGGAAGAAGCTAGAATTTGTTTAATTTGTTTTTCGCTTTCTAATTCAATAGCTTTTCGAATATTATTTAAGGAGTTTAAATTTTTGATTTCAACTTTTGTTCCAAATTCTTTATCGCCAATTTTTCTTGTTGATAAATTAATATCTACTCTTAATGATCCTTTAGCCATAATAGCATCAGAAATATCTAAATACTTAGCGATTAAGGAAATATTTGAAACATATTCAACAACTTCATGAGCGGATCTTAAATCAGGCTCAGAAACGATTTCTATTAAAGGAACTCCTGCCCGGTTGTAATTTATATAGGTATTATCACCTTTATGAATTTGTCTTGCTGTATCTTCTTCGATATGAATTCGATTAATTCTTATTTTCTTTTCATTATTTTCTTCATCTTTAATTAAAATGTTTCCGTTTTTTCCAATTGGTCTAAATTGTTGGGTTATTTGAAAACATTTAGGAATATCGGTATAAAAATAATGTTTACGATCAAAATGTAATTCATTATCTATTTTCATATTTAAGACTTTAGCTAATTTAATCGCTTTAATAACAGCTTCTTTATTAAGACTTGGTAAAGTTCCTGGAAAAGCTAAATCAATAAGGGAAACAGTTGTATTAGGTAAACTTTCAAAATTATTCTCAGCTGGAGAAAATAATTTTGTTTTAGTATTCAACTCTAAATGGATTTCGATTCCAATTACACTTTCAAATTGCTTATTCATTATTTACCTCCTCACATTTTTTCTAAAAATAAAGCATATGAAAATAGCTTTTTATCACTATAAATTTTGGCATCTATTGTGATATTGAAGGGTAAATTGTTTTTTTCACCTAATTTAAAATTTAAGGAAGGATTCCCAATTAAATTACTACTTGTTAAAATAGATTTCATAAAATTATTTTCTAAATCATTTAATTCAGCAAAGGTAGGAGCTACTGAAGGAGATGAAGGAAAAATTAAAACATCACAGTCATCATGAATGTCATTAAATCAATTTGAAATCTTTCTTCTTACTTTTTGTGCTCTTAAAAAAAGATCTTCCTGATTCTTTTCTTCTAAGAAGAAAGATCCTAAGGTTAATCTTCTTTGAACCATATATCCAAAACCATCGGTTCTTGTCTTAGTAAAAGTATCAACTCAAGATTCTCCTTCGATTCTTTCTCCAAAAATAATTCCATTCATATTTGATAAATTTGAAGAAGCTTCTGAAAAAGAAATGATATCATAGACAATTTTTATACAATTTAGTAAATCAATATCTAATTTTATTTTTTTAGTTTTAATTCCTTGGCTTTCAATTTTAGAAATAAATTTCTTATATTCTTCAGCAATTTCCTTGTCAATGTAGTCAAAACAGTCAAAATATGAAATTTTTTCTGGTTTTGTCTCTTTTACATTATCAATATCTACTTCGATAGAGGTCATATCTTTTTCATCTCTACCATAAATTGTTTTAGCAACTAAATAAGAATCATTAACATTATGAGAGAATCAAGCCACTGTATCAAGAGAAGAAGCATATTGGAAAAGACCTCATCTTGATATAGCCCCATATGATGGTTTAAAACCTACACAACCGATATAAGAAGCTGGCAGTCTAACTGAATCTCCTGTATCAGAAGCAATTGCAAAAGAAATATTTTCTGTAAAGGTAGCGGCTGATCCTGATGAAGATCCTCCCACTATTCTTGAATTATCTAAAGGGTTTTTTACTATTCCATTATAAGAATATGTCCCAGTCCCGCCTAATGCTAATTCATCACAATTTACTTTAGCTACAATGTTTGCTCCAGCATCAAAAAGTTTATTCAATATTTCCGCTGAATAAAGAGGTAAAAAATTTTCTAATATTTTTGAAGAACCAGTTGATTTTTCATTTTCCATTGCGAAGTTTTCTTTTAAGGTAAAAACACATTTTTTTAAAATTCCATTTTTATTATTTTCTTCTTTTTCAAAAACTTTTTTAACAGCATTATTATTGTCATTTAATAATTCTTTTTTCGCTTTTTCAAAACTTCCTTTATTTATTATTTCCATCATATATTATTTAATTATCCTTTTTATAATAATAAAATCTTCATCTTTTTCTTTTGAATTTAAAAGTACTTTTTCTTTATCTAACATTTGACCTATTTTATCTTCTCTTAAAAAAGATGTTTTAGGTGAAATTCTAAACATTGGTTCTATATTCGAAACATCAATTTTTCTTAATAGATTAAGATTCTCATTAATAAAATCAAACTCTTTTTCAAGTTGAATAATAACTTCATCATTTGCGTTAATTAATATTTTTTTACTTAATTCTAAAAATTCTTCTTTTTTCATATTAATTATATTTTATAGATAATTTCATTATTATTAATTTTTTTATATATTAAATTTTTTGATTAGTTTTTCTGATTTTTTTTCTTTCATATTTTTGATTTTTATCTTTTTCATCAACATCCATTATTTTTGATAAGCACTAAATTTTATAGTAAAAAGATACTTTTTGTAAAAAAACATAGTTATTTTTCTCTAAAAATCTTGTTTAAGTAATCAAAATCAAAATTAATACTTTAATTATTTTATTTTAGTTTAAAATTAATTTATAGATTTTAGACTTAAAGGAATGTATATGAAAAAAGCAATAAAACAAAAACTATTAAATTTAGTAACAATTAATCCGATAGATTATTGTGTTAAGACAAGTTTAACACCAAGACA
>JBOFZK010000008.1:0-9066 GCA_051655145.1 Metamycoplasmataceae bacterium | reverse complement strand
AATTCATTATATTAATTCCAATTAATTTTTTATTCTTTATAAAACATTCAGCATAAAAAGTTCCAAATGAAAAATAAAAAAAATCATCTTTAATTCTTGATAGATATTCAATAGAATAATATAAATCAATTCCTATTTGTTTTTTATTAATAAAACTATAATCTATATTGTTTTCTATTTTGTTATTATAATGAAATTTTACTAATGGGAAAAGTGCTTTAATTTTTTCAAAAACTCTTTTATTTGTAGAGCACACAAAAACTTTAGTTTTATCTTCCAAAAACTCTTTTTTTATTTTGTTAATGTTTTTATCTAAATCTTTATTTTTTATTGTTATTATTTGTTTTTTTTTATATTCTTTTAAGCAAATATTAGTATTGCCTATTTTTAAAAAATATATTTTCATTAAAAGGTTTTTATTCCATTCATATATGGTTGTAGTTTTTCAGGTATTGAAATTGATCCGTCCTCATTTTGATATAACTCTAATAATGATGCAAAAACTCTATCAATAGCTAAAGCAGAGCCATTTATAGTATGAGCGATTTGAATATTTCCATCACTATCTTTATATCTAATTTTTGCTCTTCTAGCTTGAAAATCAGAAAAATAAGAAATAGAAGAAACTTCTCTATATCTTTGTTCTGATGGTAGTCATAATTCTAAATCGTATGTAATTGATGAACTAAATCCTGTATCTCCTGAACATAGAAGAATTTTTCTATATGGAATTTCTAATAATTCTAATATTCTTTCTGAATCTAAAATTGTTTTTTCAAATTCTTCAAATGCTTGTTCTTTATTTACAATCTTTACAATTTCTACTTTATTAAATTGATGTGTTCTAATAAGACCTTTAGTATCTTTTCCAGAAGAACCTGCTTCAGATCTAAAACAAGGAGAATATGCTGTAAATTTTACTGGTTTTTCTAAATTTAATATTTCATCATTATAGTAATTTGTAAGGGGAATTTCTGATGTTGAAATTAAATATAAATCTTCATTTTCTATTTTAAAAACATCTTCTTTAAATTTAGGTAATTGTCCTGTTCCTTTTAAGGCTAAAGATTTTACTATAAGTGGTGGTAATAATTCTTCATATCCCGCTTTAATATTTTCATCTAACATAAAATTCTCAAGCGCTCTAATTAATCTAGCTCCTATTCCTTTATAAAAAAGAAATCTTGTTCCAGAAATTTTTACTCCTCTTGGAATATCTAAAATATTTTTTTTAGTTGCAATTTCATAATGAGGAATAACATTATTAACTAATCCTCTTCCTAGTTTATTTTTTTCAAAAATTACAACATTATCATTTTCATCATTACCCGTTGGCACAATTGGATTTAATATATTAGGAATGTAATAAAGTTCTTCTTGCAGATCTTCTTCTAATTTTGATAATTCCTTTTCTAATTTTAATATTAGTTCCTTTTTTTTAGAAGCTCTAACAAAAAACTCCTTTTGCTTCTCCTTATCATCTTTATTTAAACTAATCTCTTTTGTTATGGTGTTTCTTTTATGTTGAATATCAGAAAGTTCTTTTATAATTTTGTTTCTTTCATTGATTCTATTCGATAAAGAAACTAAAATATCTTTAGAAATTTTCCTTTTTTTAAGCTCTTCAACGACTACGTCAACTTCTTTTTGTATTTTTTTAATGTCTAACATATATTTATATAATATAATAAATTAGAATGATTTATAAAATTAACATTGTCCAATTGCCTGAAAAAGTTTTAAGACAAAAATCTGTTGATGTTTTACTACCTCTTAATGAAGAAGATGAACTACTTGCTAAAAAAATGATTTACCATGTTACTGATTCAATTAAAAAAGGATCTAAATTTAGACCTGCTGTTGGAGTTGCTGCTGTTCAATATGGTATTTTAAAAAATATGTTTTTTGTTCATATTTTAAATCCAGATGATTCTATTCTTTTTTCAGATGTTTTGATAAATCCTAGAGTTTTAGGTTTATCTGATATTAATACAGCGCTTTCTGGTGGAGAAGGGTGTTTGTCTGTCGGAAGAAAAATTCCAAATCAAGAAGGTTATGTAAAAAGAAGTGGACATATAAAGTTAGAAGCCTTTTCTTATTATCAAAATAAAAAAATAATAATTGATGCTTATGGATATTTAGCTGTTGTAATACAACATGAATTAGACCATTTAGAAGGAAAGCTATTTATTGATAGAATTGATAAAAAAAACAAATGAGCCGGGGAAAAGGGCTTAAATTTGTTATAATATATTTAAATTTAAAATTTAATATTTTAAATATATTTGCTTTGTTTTGTTTAATAATTCAAAAAATATATAAAAAGAGGGGGATTTATAATGGGATTAACTAAATTTTATGGTCTAGGTGGAATGCAGGAAATTGGAAAATCTACTGCAATAATTGAGCATGATGATCAAATATTTATATTAGATGCTGGTATAAAATTCGGAAATATTTCTATTAGTGGAATAAAAGGAATTATTCCTAATTATAGTTATTTAAAAGAAAATCAAAATAAAATAGCAGGAATTTTTTTAACACACGGACATGAAGACCATATGGGTGGTATTCCTTTTTTAGTTAAAGATGCAAATATTAAAAAAATATTCGCTCCAAGAATAGGGATAGAGTTTCTTAAAAGTAAATTTGAAGAAGCTAAAATAGATTTCAAACCAGAATTTATTGAAATAAATGAAGAAGATTCTTATGAATTTGGAACTATGAAGGTTGATTTTTGAACTGCTCAACATTCAATTCCTGATGCTTTTGGAATAAGATTTACTTGTCCAAATGGAAGCATAATGTTTACTGGGGATTTTAGATTTGATTATTCTCCTATAGGAAATTATACAAATTTTGACAAACTTAAACTAATAGGAGACCAGGGCTTAACTGCTTTGTTTTCTGATTCTACTAATGCAATGAGACCTAATCATTCTCCTTCTGAAAAAGATATTTTGCAAGATATAAAAAAATATATAAAAGAAGCAGAGGGAAAAGTTATCTTAACTTCTTTTGCATCAAATGTAACAAGAATTTTAAAAATTATTGAGCTTGCTGAAGAGCTAGATAAAAAAGTTGTTTGTTTCGGAAGAGCAATGGTTAAGGGAATAAAAATAGGAAGAAAAATAGGGCACATTAATATTAAAGATAGTGTTTTTATTGATAGAAAAAAAATTGATACGATTGAAGAAAATAAACTTCTTATTTTAACTACGGGTTCACAAGGTGAAGAAATGGCTGCTCTTGCTAAAATGGGAGAGAACAAACATCCTCAAGTAAAAATTAAAAATAAAGATATTGTTATTTTTTCTTCTTCTCCTATTCCTGGAAATAGATTAAAAATAGAATTATTAATAAATAAATTATTTAAGCTTGGTGCAGACATTAAAGAAAATGGGGTAGATGGATACCTTCATACTTCAGGTCATGCATATCAAGATGAACATAGAAAAATATTTGCACTAACAAAACCTAAATATTTTTTCCCTTATCATGGAGAATATAGAATGTCAGTAGTTCATGGGAAAACAGCTATTGAATGTGGAGTAAAACCTGAAAATGTTTTTAACTCTAAAATTGGTGAAGTTTTCTATATGGAAAATAATAAAATTTGACTATCAGAAGAAAAAAGAGAATCTAGTCCTGTTTATATTGATGGAGATATTGCTTCAACACTAACTACTAAACTTTTAAATGAAAGAGTTGTTTTAGGTGAAAACGGTTTTGTACATGTAGTAGTTTTTATTAATAAAAAGGAAAAGAAAATTGTTCAAAGACCAAAAATAATTACAAGAGGAACTTTATATATTAAAAACTCAATGGATATAATAATAGAAACGAGAAAGCTTGTTTATGGTTCAATTTTAAATAAAATTAAAAATGATGATACATATACAACAAGTCAATTAAAAAAATTAATAAAAGAAAGACTTACTCCATTTTTTTATAGAACAAAAAGAAGACGTCCTTTAATTACTACAAGTATTATTTTTACAGATGATATTAAAGAATTACAAGCTCCATTACAAAAAGAAATTATTAAATCTTAAAATAATTAAAACGATATATATATATAATTTATTTTATGTCTTATAAAAATTTGAATGTATTTTTTGTTTGTGATCAACATTCAGTTTCAGATATAAAAAGATGATTAGAATATTCTCAAGAACAATTATTAATAAGTCCTTTTTTTCTGGATTCTAGTGATATAACTGCAAAATCATTTCTAGAATTTATTAATATAATTAAAGTAGATTTTTTGTTTGTCTCTTATCAAGAAGAGTTAGTTTCTATTTTTAATTTAGATATATATTCAAAACTCCATTTAAATAATAAAGATTTTTTTTTATCTTGAATTATTAAAAAAGATTCTTTAGAAAGTGAGAAAATGATTGAGCTTATAAAAATGGGTGCTGATGATTTAATAATTAATGACAAAGATGAAAGATTTTTAAAATGAAAAGTTTTTTCTATTTTAAGAAGAAAGTGAGATTCTCATAATAAAAATAATACTATTTATGCGGGGCCACTAATTTTAGATTGTCTTAAATATGTTTTATACAATAATAATATTAAGATTAAATTAACTAAAAAAGAAGCCTGTTTAATGAAGGTTTTAATACAAAATTATAATTATAATCAAAATTCTTTTTTAAAAAGATGTGAGATTTATAAAAGAGTTTGAAAGGTTGAATTTAGAGATGAGACGAGAGTTTTCGATCAAGTTTTTAATAGATTAACACATAAAATTGGCAAAGATTTTTTTATAATTAAAAAGTTTGAAGGAATAAAATTAAATATTGACCTAAAAAATAAAGTGGTATAATTTGATATATGAAAAAATTGGCTATTGTACTTGATTCCTTTTCTGGGAAGTCAGAAAAATTTGTTAAAGAAAATTATGAAAACGTTTTCTTTCTCCCACTTCAAATTTTTATAAATGGAAAACAAATTTTAGAAGGAAGAGATGAAGATCCTACTTTAAATGAAATTGTTGATAAAAATAATGATGTAAAAACTTCTTTACCAGTAAGTCAAAATATTGAGGAAATAGCTAATAAAATTATTGATGAATATGAAAATGTTGTTTGTCTTTTAATTAATTCTAATCTTTCTTCTACTTATTCTGTTTTTGCTGCTAAATTAGAAAGCTTAAAAAAAGAAAAAGGTAAAAAAACAAATATTTTAGCTTTTGATAATCATTTTGTATCAGAACAATATTTAGTTGTTGTTGATTATCTTTTAAATTTAGAAAATACTTTACCTAAAGAAAAAAATTTAATGAAAGAAATTACTAATTATTTAGAAGATCAAAATAAAAATTGTTTAGGTTTTATTATTCCTTCTGAATTATCTTCTTTTGCACGAAATGGTCGTTTAGTAGGGATTAAAAAATTTCTTTCATCAAGATTTTTTTTATTAATTAAAATTTTTAATGGAGTAAAAATTTCTGGGATAAGCAGAACATTTAATGGTGCTGTTAAAAAAGTTGTTAATAAATTAAATGATTATATAAAAGAAGTTAAAGGTCCTTCATTTAGTATTGATAATTTTAATTTAACTATTGTTTATGCATGAGATGAAAAAGTTTTAAAAGAAGTTGAAAAAATTTTTAAATCATTAAATATTAAAATTGATATTGTAAGAAAAGCGTGTGCTTCAACTACAATTCATACTGGTTATGGAGCTGTTTTTATTGGAATTAGCCCTAAAAAAATAATTTAATTTTTTTATATGATAATATAAATATTATGAAAAAAAATAATGAAATTATCTTTGGAAAAGTAAGCGATGTTAATCGTAATTGAGTTTTGTTTGATATTGATGAAGAATATACGGGTTTTTTACATATAAGTAAAATAACTGATTATTTTGTTACTAATTTAAATAACATTTTTAAGGTTGGGGATGAGCTAACAATGAAAATTCTTTTTATAAAAAATAAGACCTTTTATTTAGATTTTAAAAATGAAAGGCCTTTATTTTTAAAAAATCCTTTTTCATTCGATATTCAAGAAACAGAAAAAGGTTTCAAAAAATTACTAAATTTTACTAAGGGAGAAGTTAAAACATGAGCTCAATCAAACTAAATGTTGAAAATATAATAAGCAAGGAAGAATTAAATAACTATAAAAAAGTTGTTTCTGAAATTCATAATAAAATTGAAAAAGAAGAAGGTGAAGGAAACGAATTCTTAGGATGGAAAGATCTTCCTGAAAATTTTGATAAAGATGAATTTAAAAAAATTGAAAATAAAGCAAATTTTTTAATAAAAAGCGGAATTGAAGTTTTAGTTGTTATCGGTATAGGAGGATCTTTTACAGGAGTTAAAGCTGGAATTGATTTTGTTCTAGGAAATCTTCCATCTAAAAATGAAAGAAAGATGGAAGTTATTTTTGCTGGTACTTCTTTTTCTTCAACAGATCTTGCTCAAAAATTAAAATATGTTGAGAATAAAAAATTTGCTATTAATGTAATTTCTAAATCAGGAACAACAACAGAATCAGCTATTGCTTTTAGAATGTTTAAAAAATTATTAGAAGATAAAATAGGAATTAATAATGCTAAAGATTTTATAATTTCAACAACAGATGCAAATAAGGGAGCTTTATTTACTTTATCTAAAAATGAAGGTTATGAAATGTTTGTAATTCCTGATAATATTGGTGGTCGTTTTTCAGTTTTAACAGCTGTTGGATTATTCCCTTTTGCTTGTTGTGGTATTAATATTAAATCTATTATTAAAGGTGCGCAAATTGGATATAAAAATTATAGAGCTGAAAATCTAGAAGATAATGATGCATATAAATATGCTGTTACTAGATATAACTTATATAAAAAAAATAAATTGCCTGTAGAAATTCTTGTAGGATATGAACCTAATTTGCTTTATTTTATCGAATGATGAAAACAACTTTTTGCGGAATCAGAAGGAAAATTACAAAAAGGTATTTTTCCTGTTGGTTCTATATTTTCAACTGATCTTCATTCAATTGGTCAATTTATTCAAGAAGGATCAAAAGTATTATTTGAAACTGTTTTACTTGTTGAAAAACCTCTTATTGATTTACAAATAGTAGAAGATAGAGAAAACTTAGATGGTCTAAATTATTTAATTAATAATAGTTTGCATCAAATAAATGAAATAGCTGCAGAAGCAACATTAGCTGCTCATTCTAAAATAGGAAATGTTAAATGTGTAGAAATAAGTCTTTCTCAATTAGATGAACATTCATTTGGAGAACTTATTTATTTCTTTGAAGTAGCAGTAGCTATGAGTGGTTATTTATTAGAAGTTAATCCATTTGACCAACCTGGTGTAGAAATCTATAAAAATAATATGTTTAAACTACTTAAAAAACCTAATTTTGAATAGTTAAATTTTATTATATAATATTTATGCCATCAAAACGATAACCCTGTAATTTGGTCAGGACAGAAATGTAGCAGCCATATCGGGAAGTGTTGTGTTTGGTGGTTTTTTTATTCTTTTAAAAATGTTTTTAAAAATTGTTGTCTTTATAATAAACTTATCAACATTTAATTTGCTTGTTTTTCTTTTAAAAATAAGTATAAATTCAAGTTATCCACATTTTCCACATACATTATTATTAAGGAACTCTAAATAAAGAAAATAACTTTTAATTTTAGAATCATTTAAAGATTAAATATTTTGTTTATAATTATATAAATGAAAATATTTACAAACAAAAATTTGCTTTTAAATTCTTTAGAAGAAATTTCAAGAGCTATCGATTCTAATAATGCTTACCTTCCTTTAAGAAATATATTTTTCGATATCAAAGATGAAAAAATGACTATTATTGGTTCTAATTCAATAATTTCAATAAAAAAAGATTTTTCTTTAAATAACAATAAAGAAATTAATATAGAAGGTAATGGTAAATTTTTGTTATCTTCTACAATGTTTTTAAATACATTAAAAAAATGCGAAGGTAAAATTGAAATTTCTTTATTTTCAAAAGAACTTATTATTAAAAATAATGGGAATACATTTTTTTTAAATATCCAAGAAGGAGAAGAATATCCTGAAATTGATTTTGTTTTATATGGAAAAAAAATAGAAGTATCATATAAAGAATTTAAAGAGTGTATTAAAAATGTTTCTTTTGCAGCAAATCCAATAAATACAAGTTCTATTTTAAATGGTATTAATTTAAAAACATCACAAAACAAATTAACTTTTTGTGCAACTGATAGTTTCCGTCTTTCAACACAAGAAATTGAAATTAAAGAAATGGAAGGAAATGAAAATATAGATATTACTGTTGCCGTAAAAGCTTTAAAAGATATTGTTCCTACAAAAGAGAGTGAAAAAATAATTTTATATATAAATGATTATAAAATTAATGTGGTTCAAGAAGGATTTATTTATCAATCAAAAATAATTGATGCCCCATACATTGATTTAAGTAATGTATTTTTAAAAGAGTTTTCAAGAAAACTAATAATTCCTAAAAAAGAATTACTTGATGCAATAAATAAAGCGGTTATTTCTTCTTCTACAGAAGTTTCAAATAATCTAACAATTACAATTTCAGATGAGAATAAAATAAAAATAACTTCTTTTAAAGAAGAAATAGGTAGAACTGAAATATATATTGAAAACTTTAAATATGAAGGAGAAAAAACAGTTATTGTTGTTTCTTATAAATTTTTAAAAGAAGCAATTTCAGTTTGTGAAGGAGATCTTACAATATTAATGAATGGTCCAATTGAAAGAATTACTTTATTTTGTAGTGAGATTCCTACATTAAAACAAATAATAGCACCACAAAGGATTTAAAATGGAAGTTAAGATATCTGGAGAATTTATTAAAATAGGTCAACTTATAAAAAAAATGAATATTATCGATACAGGCGGAGGGGCGAAATACTTCCTAGAAACACATAATATTTTGATTAATGAAAAGAAACCTTTAGGTAGAAATACGAAAGTTTTTGTAGGTTCTGTTGTTTGAATTGATGGAGAACCATTTAAAATAATAAATTAGATTGAAAATAAGTAGTATTATATAAATATATATAAAAATATTT
>JBOFZK010000007.1:0-3014 GCA_051655145.1 Metamycoplasmataceae bacterium | reverse complement strand
ACCATAAAGAAGTTTCACACAGAATCTCTAAAAATGGGGGACTTGTGAGGAGTCCAACATTTTGTTTCAAAATATTTGTCTTTTATATGAACTTGAACATTTTGTCTAATACATTAACCCAATTAAATGTTCTTTATAGATCACAAAACACTGGAAGTCCTTCCGTAGAAGGGAATTTGCTGATTGCAATAGATGAATATTTCAACACTGGAAGTTCACGAGACACAAATCGAATGTAACATTTGGTGCAATTTAGTGATAGGTTTTCCAAGATTTAATTGCTAAGAATGAATGTGTTGGGCTGTAAACATGTTACTGTGTATGTATTACCAGGCAGTCCTTTGCATTGTTGAACAGGTTGGTCATTTTGTCAAGGACAGGAGAAACAACATAGAAATCTGCTTTGCCCAGGGCACTGAAATATGACTGGCAGTTCACCTTCTGTATCTTCTCATAGCTACAACACACGGATAGCAAACAACCCACACTCTTAATTTCAGACACATGAAACCATCAAGTGGGAATGCAGGAGACATGTGTATTATCTTTTATAGTCAGTATTTTGTGTGTGTGAAAGTGTTCCACACCTGTAGTACAGTAGCAGGTCAGAGGGGACATCAGTAAAGTTAACAAATGGATCTTGTTTTACGTAGTTGTACATGCAGATCAGCTGAAACACAGAATGCATTGTGATTGTGTAGTTTCTCGTTTACTAGTCAAGGTTTGGGTCCACATGCTGTCTCTGTCTCAGGCTTTGTGCAGAATGTGAAAGAATATCAGAGTGTATCTACCTGAGCCTCTTCCAGGACAACCTTGTCTCTGTCTGCACGTGGCCTACAGGCTTTCACTAGATCTTTGGCTTTTTGTATTGGCAGAGTCTGAACTGAACCACAGGAGAATCCCTGCAGTACTGATGGTGACAGACTGTGGGGAGAAACACCCACATACACACACACACACACACACACACACACACACACACACACACACACAGAGTCAAACACAGACACACACTCAATGACTAGTTTATTGACCAAATTGCAATCTTAGCAAGTCAGGTTGTGTGTGAGTGTCTGTGTGTTTGTGTGTGTGTGTGTGTGTGTGTGAGAGAGAGAGAGAGAGAGAGAGAAAGAGAGAGAGAGAGAGAGAGAGAGAGAAAGAGAGAGATTCTGTGTGTTTCTAACTCACTCTTCTGGATTATCACTGGCACTTGCCACTGCACCAAACAGCATCATAGCCTGGTAGGAATGAAAGACAAATCATTGCATTTATGGGAATACCAGTATAAAAAAGTGATTTACAAAGTGGGTCTGTTCAGTTACCTGTTCATGACTCCAGCTTTTGTTATTGATGAGTGAAATTTCCACAGAGCTCAGTGATGTCAATAGAACAAGCGGAATATACATCACCAGTGCATCTGGAACATTCTGTATCACTTCAGTTTGGTCTACAGAGATTACCTGGAAAAAAAGTGTTGGAGCAGACTTCAACATCAACAAACTATTGATTCCATACAATTACAAAGCTGTATAGGAGACAGTCACAGAAATGTACATAACAGTAATGTGTTTGTGTGTATGCATGCGTGTATGTGTGTGTGCTTGTGTAAAAAGAGTGTATACCTTTTGGACAAATGTCTCTTGCAGAATAACTGGTGCTGATAAAATGTTATTGATGAACGTTACATTTTGTGATAAAGACATAATCTGAGAAGATGGGAGGATGGAGATGGTTGCAGAAGGAACACCACCAATAAGTGTTCCCAGTGACAAGACTGAGGAGGCACTGTCGATCTGTGAGATAATACATAAAAGAAATCATTCTGATATTTCCACATGAACGCAACAAGAGAATGTTTAAATTACAGGACTTTGAGAAATAGCGTGTAATTAGTTAATATATCAAAAGGAAATACAATTTTGTTCTTCACAGGTTGATTTTGTGAAATAGCTTCAACTTGATGTGATTTCATTTCCAGCAGCATAGACTGTCATTCCTGACAATTTTGCAATGTACACTCACATTAAAGCCTGAACTAATGATGCTCTGGATGAGGGCATTCAATTGGCCCTGGTCCCAGCCACTGATGATACTGAGTGTAGACAGTGTAGTGTTCAACACATTGGAGGGGGCAGAGTTTATCTGGCCAACAGTCAGGCCCACGCACTGGCTACCCAACTTTTGGATGGCATCTGTTGTTATATTGGGGAACTTTGCTACCAGCACCGCTGTAACCTGAAAAGAGAAGAGGATTATAGATAACGGGTACTGCTACACTAGCTGATTAGTAAACAGGCAGAGACTTATTTATTGATCACCTCTGGATTAAATTCTGTACAGAAGTTGTTGATCTTAGTGAGGATGGTCTGAATGTCTGCATCTCCAAGAGGAACAAACATGGAGGAAGGACTTTGACACAGCAGCTCAGGTGGCAATCTATAAGAACACAAATACGCTTTTAGAATGCTTTATACAAGGCTGGATGAAGAAATAGAAGAAGTAGTTGATAATGTGTAGAGTCTAGTGTTACCTGAGTGGGCTGAAGTCAGGATTCTGGAGGTACAACTCTCTTGTGTAGTACTGCAGGACACTGGCTGAAATGTTTGCATTGTTGAACAACTGAAGATTTTCAGAGTTCTTCAGGAACACACTTGACTAAAGAACATAATAAACCACACATTAATACGTCACTATGAGTGTGTGTTGCAGGATGTATTTAGCTGATATCGGTCCAAATTACTAAAATAGATAATTACATGTATGCTTGTGTGTGTGTGTGTGTGTGTGTGTGTGTGTGTGTGTGTGTGTGTGTGTGTGTGTGTATGTGTGTGTGTGTGTGTGAGTGTGTGCTACCATGTTTCCTGATAGGAATAATTGAAGATCAGTGAGGGTGATGAAGGTGATGAAGAATCCGATATTATCGACAAACCAGGCAGTGGAGTTCAGAAGAGGATCTGAAGAGTTATAGCAGCGAGGGCTGCCATCTGCAAATTACACATAAACATAGTTTTGTT
>JBOFZK010000006.1:0-1395 GCA_051655145.1 Metamycoplasmataceae bacterium | reverse complement strand
TCAGCCTTGTAAAACAAAAGGAAAATGGGTTTTCGAACTAACGTGTATTTGGACTTACAGCATACTATTGACCACGGATGAGTGACATATTTATAATGAATTATGTCATGTCATGTTTGTAAGTGCTTGTAAGAAGAGTGATCTTCTTACAGGCTAAAAATGCGCTTCTGCAAGTCGAAAACGAAAGGAAAATGGTTTTTCTTACTAACGTGTATTTGGACTTACAGCATGCAATTGACCACGATTAAGTTACATATTTATGATAAAATATGTCATAACAAATCATGTTTGTAAGTGCTGTCAAGAGTGAGCTTCTTACAGGCTAAAAATGCGCTTCTGCAAGTGCTGTCAAGAGTGAGCTTCTTACAGGCTAAAAATGCGCTTCTGCAAGTCTCAGCCTTGTAAAACGAAAGGAAAATGGGTTTTCAAACTGACGCTTATTTGGACTTACAGCATGCAATTGACCACGATTGACTTACATATTTATGATGAAATATGTCATAACAAATTATGTTTTTAAGTGATGTCAAGACTGAGCTTCTTACAGGCTAAAAATGCGCTTCTGCAAGTCTCAGCCTTGTAAAACGAAAGGAAAATGGTTTTTCTTACTAACGTGTATTTGGACTTACAGCATGCAATTGACCACGGATATGACCACGGATACATATTTATGATGAAAAATGTCATAACAAATCATGTTTGTAAGTGATGTCAAGAGTGAGCTTCTTACAGGCTTAACATGCGCTTCTGCAAGTCTCAGCCTTGTAAAACAAAAGGAAAATGGGTTATTGAAATAACGCTTATTTGGACTTACAGCATGCAATTGACAACGATTGAGTTACATATTTATGATGGAATATGTCATAACAAATCATGTTTGTAAGTGCTGTCAAGAGTGCGCTTCTAACAGGCTAAAAATGCGCTTCTGCAAGTGCTGTCAAGAGTGAGCTTCTTACAGGCTAAAAATGCGCTTCTGCAAGTCTCAGCCTTGTAAAACAAAAGGAAAATGGGTTTTTGAAATAACGCTTATTTGGACTTACAGCATGCAATTGACAACGATTGAGTTACATATTTATGATGAAATATGTCATAACAAATCATGTTTGTAAGTGCTGTCAAGAGTGAGCGTCTAACAGGCTAAAAATGCGCTTCTGCAAGTGCTGTCAAGAGTGAGCTTCTTACAGGCTAAAAATGCGCTTCTGCAAGTGCTGTCAAGAGTGAGCTTCTTACAGGCTAAAAATGCGTTTCTGCAAGTTTCAGCCTTGTAAAACAAAAGGAAAATGGGTTTTCGAACTAACGTGTATTTGGACTTACAGCATACTATTGACCACGGATGAGTGACATATTTATAATGAATTATGTCATGTCATGTTTGTAAGTGCTTGTAAGAAGAGT
>JBOFZK010000005.1:0-1718 GCA_051655145.1 Metamycoplasmataceae bacterium | reverse complement strand
GTCTCGTTTTTTATTTAAAATGACTTTCTAACCCATTTTCATTGTTTTTTTGAGGTTTCAACAGTTTTTATGAACTCATGATTATGAAAATGTAAATTAATACTTTTTAAATAACGATATGTTTTATTCGATGAATTTGATATTTTTTGTCATAAAATGTTTTGTAATATCATAGCTTATCAACAACATGTAAATTTATCATGGGCACGCTTGGCTCAAAAAACAGCTTTCTCTTCGTCCTAGAAGCTTGAGACTGGCGGACTCGCATTTTCAGCCTATAAGAAGCTCTTTCTTGACAGCACATATAAGGTTTTGCATGTATATGTTGTCTCGTTTTTTTTATTAAAAATGACTTTCTAACCCATTTTCATTGTTTTTTTGAGGTTTCAACAGTTTTTATGAACTCATGATTATGAAAATTTAAATTAATACTTTTTAAATAACGATATGTTTTATTCGATAAATTTGCTATTTTTTTGTCATAAAATGTTTTGTAATATATCTTATCAACAACATGTAGATTTATCATTGGCACGTGCATATACGCTTGGTTCAAAAAACAGCTTCCTCTTCGTCCTAGAAGCTTGAACTTGCGGAATCGCATTTTCAGCCTATAAGAAGCTCATTCTTGACAGCACATATAAGGCTTTGCATGTATGTGTTGTTCTCTCGTTTTATATTAATTATGGCTTTCTAACCCTTTATATAAATACTTTTAAATAACTATAATATTTATATGAAAAATGTCATATTTTGGGCAGAAAATGTATAAGTGTATAATAGCATCTCTTATCATTAACATGTAAATTTATCATGGGCACGTGCATATACGCTTGGTTCATAAAACAGCTTTCTCTTCGTCCTAGAAGCTTGAGACTTGCGGAATCGCATTTTCAGCCTATAAGAAGCTCATTCGTGACAGCACATTTAAGGCTTTGCATGCATGTGTTGATGTCTCGTTTTTTATTTAAAATGACTTTCTAACCCATTTTCATTGTTTTTTGAGGTTTCAACAGTTTTAATGAACTCATGATTATGAAAATGTAAATTAATACTTTTTAAATAACGATATGTTTTATTCGATGAATTTGCTATTTTTTGTCATAAAATGTTTTGTAATATCATAGCTTAACAACAACATGTAAATTTATCATGGGCACATGCATATACGCTTGGTTCAAAAAACAACTTTCTCTTCGTCCTAGAAGCTTGAACTTGCGGAAATGGCATTTTCAGCCTATAAGAAGCTCATTCTTGACAGCACATATAAGGCTTTGCATGTATGTGTTGTTGTCTCGTTTTTTATTAATTATGGCTTTCTAACCCTTTATATAAATACTTTTAAATAACTATAATATTTATATGAAAAATGTCATATTTTGGGCAGAAAATGTATAAGTTTATAATAGCATCTCTTATCATTAACATGTAAATTTATCATGGGCACGTGCATATACGCTTGGTTCAAAAAACAGCTTTCTCTTCGTCCTAGAAGCTTGAGACTTGCGGAATCGCATTTTCAGCCTATAAGAAGCTCATCCTTGACAGCACATATAAGGCTTTGCATGCATGTGTTGTTGTCTCGTTTTTTATTTAAAATGACTTTCTAACCCATTTTCATTGTTTTTTTGAGGTTTCAACAGTTTTTATGAACTCATGATTATGAAAATGTAAATTAATACTTTTTAAATAACGATATGTTTTATTCGATGAATTTG
>JBOFZK010000004.1:0-1484 GCA_051655145.1 Metamycoplasmataceae bacterium | reverse complement strand
CCTTTAAAAGCATCATTAGCTATTCTTGTAACAGTTACTCCATTATATGATTCTTTAATATTAATTGCTCCGGCGGGAAGAAGTCCGGTATTAGCAAAGCCCATGATTTCCCCTTCTGAACTTATTTTAAAACCTTCCGATTCAAAATAAGTTGTTACTTTTTCCCCACTATTGCAAGAAACCATTGCAAAAGGGATTATGCTAGCTGATAATAATCCAATTGGTAATAGTTTTTTATTTAATTTCATTTTTTCTTCTTGATTCTGGTAATGGTGCTTCTAGTTTTGGGTTATGGTTTATATTTTCTTTTAAAGGGGGTAATTTTATTCCTATTCTTTTACGCTCACTAGCTGTATTAAATTTAGCAGGTAATGTTATCATTTTATTATCAGTAAATTTATCACTAGAAAAAGCATTATTTCCAATATTTGTTACTGAATCTGGGATAGTAATTGAAGCAAGAGGATTAAAACCAAAAGAATATTCTCCAATAGATGTTACTGAATTTGGAATATCTATTGAAGTAAGTTTGTTATTACCAAAAGTACCATTTTCAATAATTGTTACTGAATTTGGGATATTAATAGAAGTTAATTTATTATAATTAAAGGCGTGAGCTCCAATAGTTGTTACTGAATCTGGAATAGTAAGGGAAGTAAGTTGATTATTATAAAAAACACCACCGCCAATAGATGTTATTGATCTTGGAATATCTATTTTAGTAAGTTTATTATTTTCAAAAGCAGATGCTCCAATATTTGTTAATGAATCAGGAATTTTAAGAGAAGTAATTTTATTATAAATAAAAGCATTTTCATCAATTACTTTAATATTAGAAGTTATTGGAAAATCAACTCTATATATATTTCTATTAGAAAAACTACCAATACCAATTCTTTCTAAATTAGTTAAATTTTCTAATTTAAGATTTATAAATCATTCTGGAGTGGGAGTGGGAGTGGGAGTAGGGTCTGGTTTTCCAAAAGCCCCATCACCAATTTCTTTTAAATTTACTAAATGAGATAAATCTCATATAATAGGATCTGGAGTATTTTGTTCAGGCAATTTAACAGGAGAACCAATATCAAAAAAAGCATTCGAACCAATGCTTACTATTGTTGGAGGAAGAATAACTTCACTAATATTTATTTGCCCTTTAAAAGCATCATTAGCAATATGAGTAACAGTTACTCCGTTGTATGTTTCCTTAATATTAATTGCTCCAGCGGGAAGAAGACCGGTATTAGCAAAGCCCATAATTTCTCCTTCTGAACTTATTTTAAAACCTTCTGATTCGAAATAAGTTGTTACTTTTTCCCCGCTATTACAAGAAACCATTGCAAAGGGGATTATACTCATTGATAATAATCCAATTGGTAATAGTTTTTTATTTAATTTCATTTTTATCTCCTCTAATATTTACTTTTTGTACTTCAAGAGAAATGATGTCTCTTAAATATAATCTTGCTTTCTCATATGTTAAA
>JBOFZK010000003.1:0-1680 GCA_051655145.1 Metamycoplasmataceae bacterium | reverse complement strand
TCTCATTTTTATAAAAAACTTTATTAGGATCTTTTTTAACAATTAATGTTCGATAAATATTATCTAATATAGTTCTTTCTGAATCATACATAGCATCTGATGTTGTTTGCATAACTAAATCATCACCTATAGATATTCCAGGATTTACGATATTTCCTGATAAATCATAAATAACAATCACTTTAGCTGGATCTATTTTATTGCTTGTTTCAATAGAAGTGTCCAAAGTATTTTCATCATAAATCAAAATTTCATTAGAAGATAGTGGTTCATTAAAATCATATAGTAATGAAATAAATTTACTAAAGTAAGAATCAAGTGTTGATGTAAAATTATTATGTATTAAAATTAATAATTATTTTTGAATGTTTTCTTTTTTTCTCTTTGATTCTACTAAAGGCGCTTCAAGTTTTGGTTTATTGTTTAATTCATTTTCTTTTAAAGGGGCTAATTCTATTCCTATTCTTAATCGTTCTTTAACAGTATTAAATTGAGCAGGTAAGGTTATCATGGCATTATTAGTAAATTTGTTTCTTACAAAAGCATCATCTCCTATAAATGTTACTGAATCTGGAATTGTAATTGAAGTAAGTGAATTGCCACTAAAAGATAATCTTCCAATAGATGTTACTGAATCTGGAATTGTAATTGAAGTAAGTTTATTAGATGAAAAAGTATATTCTCCAATAGATGTTACTAACTTTGGGATAGTAATTGAAGTAAGTTGATTACTATTAAAAGCACCATCATCAATAGTTATTACTGAAGGTGGAATTAAAATAGAAGTTAATTTATTATAACTAAAAGCAAATGACCCAATAGATATTACTGAATCTGGAATATTAATTAAAGTAAGTTGATTATCTGCAAAAGTACCATTACCAATAGATGTTATTGATCTTGGAATGTCTATTTTAGTAAGTTTATTATTTCGAAAAGATCAACTACCAATAGTTGTTAATGAATTAGGAATTTTAAGAGAAGTAATTTTATTATATCTAAAAGCATTTTCATCAATTACTTTAATATTAGAAGTTATTGGAAAATCAATTCTATATATATTTCTATTAGAAAAACTACCAATACCAATTCTTTCTAAATTAGTTAAATTTTCTAATTTAAGATTTATAAATCATTCTGGAGTGGGAGTAGGAGTGGGAGTAGGGTCTGATTTTCCAAAAGCACCATCACCAATTTCTTTTAAATTTACTAAATGAGATAAATCTCATATAATAGGATCTGGAGTATTTTGTTCAGGCAATTTAACAGGAGAACCTACATCAAAAAAAGCATTCGAACCAATGCTTATTAGTGATGGAGGAAGAATAACTTCACTAATATTTATTTGCCCTTTAAAAGCGTTGTCAGCTATTCTTGTAACAGTTACTCCATTGTATGATTCTTTAATATTTATTGCTCCAGCGGGAAGAAGGCCGGTATTAGCGAAGCCCATAATTTCTCCTTCTGAACTTATTTTAAAACCTTCCGATTCAAAATAAGTTGTTACTTTTTCCCCACTATTGCAAGAAACCATCGCAAAAGGGATTATACTCATTGATAATAATCCAATTGGTAATAGTTTTTTATTTAATTTCATTTTTATCTCCTCTAATATTTACTTTTTGTACTTCAAGAGAAATGATGTCTCTTAAATATAATCTTGCTTTCTCATATGTTAAA
>JBOFZK010000002.1:0-19748 GCA_051655145.1 Metamycoplasmataceae bacterium | reverse complement strand
TATATAAAAATATTTTTTTATATATAATAATTTTATTTTTAATGTTTTTTAAGAAAAAAAGGAAAGAAATAATGGATGTATTTTTTTACATAATGGGAGCTTTATTAGTTCTACTGTCATTATTCCTTTTGTTTGTATTAATAAAACATTACATGAATGGGAATTATGAACCACAAATCAAAAAAACAAAAATAAGTTGATTAACTTCATTCTTTATTAAAAACAAAGTTTTTTGATTGATTGCTCTTATTATTGTATTTTCAATTTCAGGCATTATGTGTTTTGTTTTTCCTTCTCAAACAATAAAATTATAGAAAGGACTTTATGAAAAATATGCTTTGCACTTTTAAAAATAAAGTAGGTAATAGAAATAAAGGTGCCGTGAAGGAATTTATTGCTAAACTTTCTAAAGGTTTAATGCTTCCTATCGCTATGCTTCCTATTGCTGGTTTATTTTTAGGTATTGGTGCTGCAATAGCAACAGGCGCAGGTTCTAACTTAGCTTTAGCAACGTTTGGTAATTTTTTAAAAATACCAGGTGATGTAATTTTCGGAGCGCTACCTGTTTTATTTGCTATCGCAATAGCAATAGCTTTCACGAAAGACTCTGGACCAGCAGCTCTTGCAGCTATAATTGGTTTTTTAGTTTTTTCTGGATTGCAAGCCGCACTTTTAAATCCTGTTATCTCAAATAAAGAAGAATTAATCGGATATGATTTACTTTTTTATGTATCAGGATCGTTAGGCTCATATTCTAATGGAGCGGGATTACCCACTTCCTTAGTTAGTACAACGCTTGGAATAACCTCATTATCTTCATCAATTTTTGGTGGATTTATTGTAGGATTTACAGTTGCAGCGATTTATAATCGTTTTAAAGATATTCAATTACCAGCTGTAATTGGATTCTTCTCAGGAATCAGATTTGTTCCAATCATGGTTTTCTTAGTATTTTTCCCAATAACATTATTGTTTCTAATGATTTGACCATTAATAGGGATTTTATTTAATATTATTGGTGAAGGACTAGGATCAAATTTATATGGATTCAATTCATTTATTTTTGGTTATATAGAAAGAGCGTTGGTTCCATTTGGATTACACCATGCTTTTTATTCTCCATTATGATATACATCAGTAGGTGGATCACTTGATTTAACCCAAAATGCTCAAATTTTAATTAACGGAACTCTTACTCAAATAACAATGGCAGGAGGGAAATTAGTTACAACATGAAGAGATTTATTTATTAATTTAAGTCAAAATTTTGATCCAGGAATGACTACAATAGCCGGCGATCAAATTTTATGAGCTAATATTAATAATGTAGTTGGAGCACAAGTAGAATTAGGAGGACCTAACGGAAGTTTAGGAAACCATATTTTATTATTTAGTGACTTTACTTTCGCAAGAGGTTCTGCCGGTGTTAATGTTGGTCAATATATGCAAGGTAAATATCCATTCATGATGTTTGGATTACCAGCTGCTGCTGCAGCTATGGTTTTAGCAGCCCCTAAAGAAAATAGAAAAATGTCAGCTTCAATAGTTGGTTCTGCCGGTTTAACATCATTTTTAACAGGAATTACTGAACCTATTGAATTTACATTCTTATTCTTAGCTCCATGATTATTCTGAGGAGTACATGCATTTTTCTGTGCATTCTCTTTTGGATTCATGAATTGAATAGGATTAATTTTCCCAGCAACAGCTCCACATATTGGTCAAACATTTAGTGGTGGTGCAATAGACTGAGTAATTTATGGTGCTATTCAAATTCCTGGTGGATCAAATGCATGGTGAGCTCTAATTTTAGGTCTTGCTTATGTTCCAATTTATTTCTTCTTATTCTTATTCTTAATAAAAAGATTTAATATCCCTACTCCAGGTAGAGGTGGAAATGAAAAATTATTCACAAAAGCAGATTATAAAAATAAAACAGAATCAAGTGGGAATTCACAAGGTTTCGACCCTCTTGTTTTACAAATAATTGATGCATATGGTGGAATTGATAATATCGAAAATGTTGATGCTTGTATAACTAAATTAAGAATACAAGTAATAAACCAAGATATAGTTGATGAAAATAGACTTAAAAATGATTTAGGTGCCTTTGGTACAATCAAACCATCTAAACAATCAGTTTATGCTATTTATGGCACAAAAGCAGAAAAATACAAAAACGGTATTATTGAAGTCAAAAAAGCAATTCACCAAAACCCAAAGTTAAAAGAAGAATTATTTAATTCTTTAGAAAAAAATGAATTCAATATTAGTAATAATAAAGCTACTGAAACTTCCTTAGAAAAAGTAACAGTTCTTGCTCCTGTAAAATGTAAAGTAATTAATTTAAAAGATGTACCTGATCCTACTTTTAGTGATGAAATAGTTGGGAAAGGAGTCGCTATTATTCCCTTAGAAGAAGAAATATTTTCAATTCTAAATAAAGGAAAATTAGAACTTGCTTTTGATACAGGACATGCTTATTCATTTGTTACCGATCAAGGAACACAAATTCTTTTACACTTAGGAATAGATTCATTTGGATTCCAAGATGCTGATGGGAATTCAGTTTCAATCTTTGAACCAAAAATAAAAACAGGTCAAAATGTAAAAACAGATACAAAAATAGCCAATATTTATTTAGAAGGTTTAAATGAATGAACTAAATCTCCAATTTCTCCAATTGTTGTTTTAAATGAAACAATTAAAGGAAGAAAAATAAAAGTTTTAGCTAATGGAATTGTAGAAAAAGGAACCCCTTTATTTACAATAGAATAAACTAAAAAAAACGAAACCCCCTTTTTAGGGGTTTTTTAATTTTTATATTTTTATTTTGCTAAAATTTTAATATGAAAAAAAACGAAGAAGAAATTACTATTTTCCTTGAAAATGGAGAAGAAAAGAAAGCAAAAGTTGTTTTTGCTTTTAATGAAGCAGGAGATGATTACATCCTTTATTCATTAGATGGAGCAATTTACCCTGCAATTGTTAATGATAAAAACGAAATCCTTCCAGTTCCAGAAGAAGAAATAGATATTATAGAAACTATATATAATGAATATTTAGATTCTTTAGATGAAACTGATGAAGATGAGTTTGATGATGAAATAGATGATGAAGATTTTGATGAGGAATAAATTCAAATGTCAAATGATCAAATAAGACAAATTTTAATAATTTCAGTTATTATTGTAGCGACAATTGGTTTAATTACAGGTGCATTTTTTTTTACAAAAGCATTCTTATTAAGAAAAAAATTAAAAGAAGGGCAAAGAGCCTTATTAGAAAAAGAAGTTAATTCTTTAGATCATGAAAAAGTTTTGAAAAGAGAAGATTTATTTGAAGTAGATTTCGAACTTAAAAGTCTTTTTGCAAATTCCATGAATTCAGATGAAACAATAGAATTTTGTATTAATACAATTATAAAAAATAATTATGAAAATATTCTTTTTATTAATGATAATAACCCTTATGAAATTTTATCCCTTATAAAAAAAACTGGAAAGACTTTTTTCTATCAAGAACAACAACAAAATATTGATTTAATTGAAAAGTATTGTAATGAAAATAATATAACTAATACATTCTTAAATGAAAGCGCTTCAGAAAATATATTTGATACTATTTTAATTTTAAATTCTCAAAACTATTTTAATGATTATTTAAATAATAAAGATAAGTTAAAAGAAAAAGGAATGTTTATTATTGCAAACGCAAATAAAAACAAAAAACAAAAGAAAGAACTCTTCAACTATTTATCTAAATCTAAAGCAAAATTCGATTTATTAAATTGAGATAAAGGGTTTTTCCTAATAGTTAATTAACAAAATAAAAATTTGTTTGTTTCTTTTGATAAAATAAGAAAATATATAGAATGGAAAATAAAAAGAAAAAATTATGAAAACAAACGAAAAAGTTCAAATAACAAAACAAAAATTAGAGGAATTAAAAAAAGAATTAAGACATTTAATTGATGTTGAAAGAGTTAAAACAATTGAAGAAATTAAAATAGCTAGAGAAAACGGGGATTTATCTGAAAATGCAGAATATGAAGCTGCAAGAGAAAAACAAGGAATAATAGAAGATAAAATTTCTGAATTAGAAAATTTAATTGATCATGCAGAAATTATTTCGGGCGTTTCATCAACAATAAATCAAGTTTCTCTTTTTTCAAAAGTAACTTTTAAAAATTTATCTACTGATAAAAGCCATTCAATTCAAATAGTTAATACACTTGAAGCAAATCCTTTTGAAAACAAAATTTCTTCATCTTCTCCTCTTGGAATAGCAGCGCTTCATAAATCAGTTGGAGATGTAGTAGAAATTGAAGCAAATCCAAACTATAAAATTAAAATTGAATCAATTAGTAAATAAAAATGAATATATCAAAATTGCTAGAATATCAAAAATTATTAGATGATGAAATTAAAAAAGTTCATTTAATAAATGATGAAAATGTTTGAAGCAAAAGAATTCTTGCATTATATGTAGAGCTTTCTGAATTAGCAAATGAAATACAATCTTTTAAATATTGAAAAAAGAATAAAAAAATAGAACAAAAAAAAATTATCGAAGAATATAGCGATGGTTTACATTTTTTGTTTTCCTTTGCCTTAGATCTAAACTTAAGTCCTGAGATTGAAAGTATTTTATTTTCAAAAGATATTGACAATCAATTTATAGAAATATATAATCAAATAAATATTTTTTTCAAATCACAAAAAGCAAATGATTTAAAAAGAATAATAGAATTATATTTTGGCTTAGGCTCACTAATCGGAATAAATGAACAAGATTTAATAGAAGGATATATCAGTAAAAATAAAACAAATTTTTTAAGAATAAAAAATAATTATTAATTTTTTATTTTAGTATATAATAATTTATGGTAGCCATAGATAAAGGGAGCACCTGATACCATTCCGAACTCAGTAGTTAAGCCTTTAATCGCCGAAAATACCAGTGATGGGAAAATAGGACGCTGCTTTTTTTTATTCAATTTTGATATCATTTATATATGAATTCTGAAACTAGACCAAAAATATCTGTATTAATTGCATGTTATAACGAAGAAAAGGGTCTTCCTGCGTGCCTTGATGCAATAATTGAGCAAAGTTTTAAAGATATTGAGATTATTGTTGTAAATGATGGTTCAACAGACAACTCGTTAAAAATATTAGAATATTATCAAACTTTAGATTCTAAAATAAGAGTAATTACACAAAAAAATAGTGGTATAGCTTGTGTTAGGAATCTTTTAATATCAGAAGCAAAAGGAATTTATATTACTTTTGTTGATGCAGATGACTTTTTAGAAAAAGAAGCATTAAAAACTCTTTATGATAATTGTGAAAATGAAAAGCAAGATATAGTTTTTGGGAAAAGCAATGTTATTTTTAATCAAAAACATAAAACAGCATTTTTAGTTCAAAGAAATAATAGTAAAAAAGTAGAAAAAGATAATTTTTTCGAATGAAATATTTGTGTTCCTTGAGGGTGAATTGGCAAAACAGATATAATTAAGAATTGTCCGAAATTTTTGCCTGGTTGAGTCTATGAAGACTTAATTATTAATTATTTTTTCTTAGAAGCTAAAAAAATAAAAATAATAAAAAATGTAGTTTATAACTATTGCAGATATCCGAATGGAAATCATATTTCCTCTTTTAATAAAAATAAAATATGAGATCTTATTTCTATTAAAAAACAAATGTCTTATTTTATTTCAAACCTTGAAAAAAATGGAAAATTAAAAGATACAAAAGTAATTGAATCTATTAATTCCATTTTAATACAACCATTATGAGTTTTAGTTTTACTAAAAAAACATTATGGATATAGTAAAAAAATATCTAACCTTGTTTTAGCAGACGCCTTTTCTCTTATTTCTAGTTATAATTTATATTTTCAAATTTCTCAAATGCACTGAAAATTTCTTTCTCATATATTCTTTAAATTTATTTTTTATAAACCTAAAAAAATATATAAAGACAACAAGCCATTAAAACTTAAAAATAAAAAAGTTTTCATTATTGATGACAATTTAAATTTAGAAAAATTTCCTAAAAATTGTTTTGTTTATATTAATTCTAATAAAAGAGCAGAAATAATTAATTTTATAAATAAAAACAACAAAAAAATAAAAATGCTTTTTATTCATAATGAAATTCTAACTTTAGAACAAAGAAAATATATATTAAATTATGCTTTTTCTTTTGGTTTAAGTGTAGGTATATATTATGACAATACTAGTTATGATTTTGAAATAACAACAAACAAAATAAT
The DNA here is from genome assembly GCA_051655145.1 of Metamycoplasmataceae bacterium. GTDB lineage: Bacteria > Bacillota_I > Bacilli_A > Mycoplasmatales > Metamycoplasmataceae > UBA710. The sequence continues at coordinate 13,463 of JBOFZK010000002.1, read as the reverse complement.
GGCCCAAGATTTTTCAATGATTACTCATGTGAATTTTTATAAAAAAATTGAACCTCTTTTAACTGATAATAGAATAATTTCTATTTATAGTCAAAATCAACTTGAAGAAGTTAAATCAGAAACAAAACAATTATGAAACATATTAATAACATAAAAAGTTTATAATATTTATTAATATGTTTCCAGGAATAGGTTTTTATCTTGCAATTTCAACAGCAATATTAATATTAATTCTCTTTTTTATAAATCCATATATAAAAAAAGTGACTACTAATTATTATTTTTATTCAATAACTTCGATAGGCTGTATAGTTTATTTTATTACTTACAGATGAATGGGCGATATTATGGAATTAATTGGGCTTATTCCTTCTAACCTAAGCAAAAGCACATTAATATCTAAAGCCTTTCTTCTTGATCTATGCCCCTTTATTAGTGTAGCTTTGCCATTAAGCCTTATTTTTGATAGAACAAGAAACATCGCTAAGGTTTTAGCCTTATTTGGAATTGTAGGAGCATCTATAACAATTTATGGTCAAATAATGTTTGAAACATTAGGATCAAACGAAAATATATATGGAACATCATCAATAATTGATTATATTTTCTTTAATAATTTATATTTTGCAATGCATTGATATTCATTAATGTTATCTTTTTTAGTTATTATCAATAGTAAAACTTTTACATTAAAATCTGCTTTATCAGCTCATTTATTTGCAGCAGGATATTTTAGTTATGTAGGAATATTTATTTTATTCTTTGGAGTAGTTAATAATGCAACAGGATTAGTTGAGCAAGATTGGAACCCAGCAGGGGGACAATATGGGCAAGTTACAAAGATTTTTAATGTGCCTTGACCATATGTTCCAGTATTGGCTTTTTCATTAGTATGAATAACAATTTTAATTTTTATATTTTTAAAAAACTTTTTTACATTTGATAAAAAAGAAAAAAGCCCCAAAGAAATTAATTTCTATCAGGACAAATTTCAACAAATAATTTATAAAAAATTTAAATAGCTAATTCAATTCCGTAAATTCTTAATTCTCTTTGTCTGTCTCTAATTTTTTCAGATCTTTTTAAATAAAGAGTAGGATATTTGAAAAAGTTTTTAACATCTACTGCATATAAGAAACCAGGATAGTCGTCATTTGATTTTCTGCAAGGATTAATATTATCAATATTATTATCAATTAATGGAAAACGAATATTTTTATTTTTTTCAACATCAAAATATTCTTTTTTAAATTCATCAGTTAATAATAAAATAACCCCGCTTATATCTTTCATATTATTATTAAATAGAGAGCCTTTTATTTCTTGCTCCATAATTCCACCTAATAAATCCTTTTTGTTTTCTTTTAATAAGTCTTTTGTTAAAATTACGATTGTTGTATCACAAGAAACGATAGTAGAATAAATTTTATTTCAGTCTCTGTCAACTTTAGTAAGTTCTCTAGTTTTTTCTCCTAAATGAACTACCTCTTTTCCTAATTCGTTAACAGCCTTTTTAACTTTTTCAAATAAAATTAATCCTTCTTGACTATCAGAATGCGATATATAAATTTTGTGTGTGTTCATATTATTTCTCCAATTGTTAATTTTAATAATTTTAACATTTATAATATAATTTAATAATATTTAAAATATTTTGCTAGGAAAGGACTATATTATGTTGAAAAAAAATCTTCTAATTTTAACTCCATTAATACCATTACCTTTTGCTTTTGTTTCTTGCTCTGTAACTCAAGAAAATGCTTTTTCTCAACAAAATATTGATAAAGCTTATTCTAGTTTTTCAAATGTAATTCTTCCAACGAATGAAACAAAAAACGCGAATAGTATTTATTCAATAGAATCAGCAAAAGAATTTGTCCCAGCACTAAATAAAATAAATAATAATTTTATTCCAGTTTTTTTAGATTATAAATATTCATTAGATTATTCTTCTGTTGATATAACTTTTGAACTTAAAAATGCTGAAACAAACGAAATATTAAAACCTTCTGCCAATATAAGCACAACATTTAATGTTTCTGGTTTTAAGCCAGCAACACCAAATCAAATAAAAGAAACAAACGAAATTTTTGTAGATGCAAAAACAAAAATTACATATGATCCTAAAGGTGTTCAAAATTCTAATATTCTTTCATCATTAATACTTAAAGAAAACTTTGTAATTAATCCTTTAAATAATATTAATTTTGGTATTTTAATAAAAAATATAAATGCAGACAATGAAACAGGAATACTTAATTTAAATTACATAGTAGCAAACAATAAAAATATATTATTACCTTTTTTAAATTCTGGTAATTCTCAAGCAATAAATACACAATTTCAAGAACTTCAATCTATAAAAATAACAGGCTTTTTAACTAATAAAAAATTATCAGATATTTTTGATTTTTATTGAAGTTCTACAACATCAAATTCAATTAATTTATCAGAATATTTAACAGCAGCAAATTTAACAAATCTTCAAAACTCTCAATTCCCTTCTTCAATATATGATGAAAAAACATTAAAAGAACTTTTTGTAATTATAAAAAATGGTTTAACTGCAGGGAAAACATTGGTTGGTAATGCGCCCAAACCTTTTGATGGTGAAGTATATGGTCCAAATCCAACTGATGATCCAAATAATTATTTTAATTACCTTTCTCAATTTAAATATAAACTTACCAATAATGATAGTTTAGGAACAATTAGAGTCTTCCCTTCCCTTCAACTAACATTACCAGATGGAAGTAAAGTAGATGTAGAAAACCCTAATAAAGTTGCAAATAAAATTTTAAATATAAATTTTAGTTGAGCAACACCAAAAGAAAAAGATGGAATTTTAGAAGCGGTAGATAATCTTTATAAAGTATTTAAAAATAAACAAATAACTTCTAAACAAATAACTCCTCCTGTCTTAACTCCTCCTATAACTAATATTAATAATTCAACTATAACATTTCCTCCTGAATTAAAATTTTATGAAGCAGATCCTGCAGCCCCTACTTTTTCAATTCTTCAAGAAACAATTTTAGGTAAAACTCCAGCTGAAAATGAGAATTATTATTTTAAATTAGTAATTACTCCTCTTGAAAATTCATATAATGATAATTTGGGTAGTATAGATGTTCAAATAAAGTTATTTTTTATAGAAAAAACAATTGGCAATATGACTCCACCAAATGCAACAAATATAGCTAAACCAGGAATATTTATAAGACCACAAAATACTTATATAAACTCAGAAGGAAAAATTGTTTTTCAAGATGCAGAACCAATTTTAAATTCTTTAATAGGTGGGTATAAAAATATTTATCAAGATCAAATAGATTTTTTATATTCTCCAGCAGGAATTTTAAGTCAAATATCAAATACTCCAATTAAAATTGATCCATTAAATTTTTCAATACTAGATAAAAATAATGCTCTTAATTATTGAATACCTCCTTCAGACATTGTTATTAATGCAGGACTTAAAATTGTTTATAAAGTAAAAGAATTATTAAATTCTCCAAATGCTCAAACAAAAACTTTTAAGATCGAAATTACTATTGTTTCTTCAAAAAATGATTTAGTTATTTATAAACCTACAACAGGAACTTTCCCAACTTTTAATCTTGTATTTTCTATTTAAAAGATAGAAAATAACCAACCAGAAAATGAAGAAATTATTGCTAATAAAATGATAATAATAAAAAATCTTTTTATTAGTCTTCAAAAGAATCATTTTCTTGGAGTTTTAAATTCTTCGTTTTTAATATCTACTTTAGAAAATAATTCAAAAAGTTTTATCACATCATGATTTAAAATTAAAAAAATTCAAGTATCAGATTCTTTATCAAAAAAGTTTTTATTATTGATTGTTTTTAAAACATAAACAAATGCCTTATTAGGATTTTGTTTTAGTAAAGAAGATAATTTTTGGTTTTTTTCTTCAATAAACTCTCTTATTTTTTCTAGTTTTGCTTTATTTTCCATATTTGTTAATATTAAAAGATTAATTTTTTTCTCTATTGAAAAGAAAAGAGAAGATTCAATAAAAGCTCTATATATTTTTTTAGTATTTTTATATTTAATAGAATTTATACTTTTTTGTCCGCCTATTCAAAATGTCATTCAAAAATAGTTAAATGCCATGATTCATGATTCAAATGATTTAAAGTTATCATTTATTACTTGAGTATAATAACTTACTGATTCATTTTGATTTAAAAAAGAATCAATTATTGAGTATATTGAATGTGTTGCTTGTTGTTTTTGTTCTTCTTTTCTAACAGAAGCATTATTTGTTCTATTATTGGTATTATTTAAAATTTCTCGGTCATATTCTTTTCGAGATTTCGGATCACTTAAAATCTCATAAGCATTATTAACTTCTTCAAATTTTTTCCCAGCATCTTTATCTTTACAAATATCAGGATGATATAATTTTGCTTTTTTATAATAAGCTTTTTTTAGATCATTTCCATCTACTGTGGGCTTAACCCCTAAAACATCATAATAAGTTTGTTTCATCGCCTATAAATTATAATACATTGTTGTAAAATTATATTGTAGGAAAACTAATATGTTATATTAGCTTAAATAAAATGTTATTTTATTTTTCTTTTCTACAAATATTTTTTTAAGGACTGATTAAATGAAAAAAATTTTCACTTATTTTAGGTTTGACGATAGAAACGCAATTTTAAAAAAAGAAATTATCGGAGGAATATCAACATTCCTGGCGATGGTTTATATTTTAGCAGTTAACCCTGCTATTGTTGGGTCTTCATTATTGAATCCCGGCGTTAATCAAGATACAGCTGTTATTTATCAAGGAGGATTATTCCTTGCAACAGCACTTTCTGCTTTTGTAGGAACTTTAATAATGGGTTTATTTGCCAATTTACCCATTGGTTTAGCTCCTGGAATGGGTTTAAATACTTTTTTTGCATTCAATGTTGCATCAAGTATAGGTTTTGAATCTGCTCTTTCTGTAACCATTTTATCAGGTGTTTTATATTTTATTGTTGTAATGACACCAGCAAGAGATTTTATTTCTAGAAAAATTCCTAAGAATATTAAATTAGCTATAGGAACAGGAATAGGGTTTTTTATTGCTTATTTAGGACTTCAATCATCTAACATAATTATTGAAGATCCAGGCCCAGGACTTGCAACAAAATTAAATTCATTTACAAATCCAATGGTTATTTTGGCGGTTGTTCTTCTATTTGTTGGACTAATACTATATTATTTAAAAATACCTAGTGCAATCATCATTACTATGATTTTAGGGGCAATTATACTTCTTATCATGAAGGTAAGTGGATTAAAAGAGCTGAAAGATATTAATTTCTTAGGAAGTTATAGTGATTTTTCAACATTTCCAACTGTAATAAGTTCTGGTTGGAAAGGATTTGCAAATATAAAAATGTGAATTTCTCCAACAACTTATTTAGCAATTTTATCATTTGTTTATCTTGATTTTTTTGATACAACAGGAACTCTTATAGCTTTAAACAAAATGGTAGATTTAGATGAAAAAGATCCAAATTGAATTAAAAAAGCAAATAATATTGATGCGATATCAACAATTGTAGGAGCTTCTATAGGAGCTACTACAGTAACTTCATTTGTCGAATCAGTAGTTGGAGCTTCTGCCGGAGCAAAAACAGGATTTTCTAATATTATTGTAGCTTTAGGATTTGTTTTAGCAATTCCAGCATGACCAATCTTACAAATATTTTTACCATTAAATATAGGAGATACTTCATATCAACCAATAGTTGGACCAATATTAATTATTGTAGGAACAATTATGATTGCTCAAATTAAATTTTTTGAATGAGAAATCGCAATTGATATTCCGATGTTATTTTTAACTATTATTTTGATGGCTTTATCAAATTCAATAGCAATTGGTATTGGAGTTTCAGCAATTACTTTTGTAATATTAAATACTGCTGCAGGAATTTACCAATTAATAAGAGGTAAAAAAAGAGTAGTTGAAACAATATCAATGAATTTTGCTGAAGATAATCCTAATCTTAAAACAAGAGAATTTAAATATCTAAAAAGATTAAATTGAACAGTAATTTTAGTAGCTTTATTTTCACTTATTTTTATAATAATTGAACAAGTAATGCACTAAAACACTTTTTAAAAACCTTTCTTTAAAAACAAAAAAAGAAAGGTTTTTTATTATAATTCAAAAAAAACCAAGCAATATAATAAAATAAAAATATGCCCTATATTATTATATTTTCTGTTTTAGGAATACTTTTATTTTTAATAATAGTTGGTTTTCTTTGTACAAAATTTATTATTTCAAAACAAAATAATTATTTTTTAAATTTAAAAAAAGAATTTTCTGATACTAAATTAATAAAATATAAAAATGAAATCGGATCCATAAGTAGTTTTAATTTAGAGCAAAAAGAAACTATAGAAATTGAATCATTATGATTTAATATAGAAAAACTAACAAAACAAAATAAAAAAAATATAGAAGTAGCTTTACAACTTTTATCTGAATATAAACTTATTCAGTCGTATAAAATTTTTAAAAAAATTCAGGAATCAAATCTTAAATTAAAAACTTTTTCTTTTAAATTTGATGCACTCTCTAAAAATATTTTAGGAAACGTAAAAGGAATACAATCTAATATAACAAAATTAAAAAAAGGCATAAGAGAAATTAAAAATTATGTTTCAAATCCTGAAAATAAATTATCTGAAAGAACAGTTGAAAAAATAAGTCAGGAAATTAGTTATATTTCTTCACTTATAAAAAAAATTGAATCTTTAGTTAAAAACGTTGAAGAAGATAAATATAAACAATTATTTGTTGAATTAAGTTGAAGATACAAAGAATTAATTTTTTTTATGAACAATATAAAAAAAATTGACAATTTCCTTTTTAATACTTATTATAAAGAAATTATGGAAATTGATAAATTAGCTAAGAATGTTGAAATTGAAGCAAAAACAAATCTAGCATTATTAGATATTGAAACTAAAAAACAAGAGATAAATATTAAATGAAAAGAAGCAATAGATAAACTTTATCAACACAATTTTTCAATTGATAATGTTGTTGAATTAATAAAGGAAATAAATAAGTTACTATTTAATCTAAAACACATAATTAATTTCGAAAAAAGATCTTATATTTTTATCCAAAATAATAGGGAAATAATTTTTCAAATAGAACAAGAAATAAAAAAAACTTATATACAAGTTTTTACAGCAAGAAAAAAAGCAATTGAAATAGATTCTATGTGATTTGATAATGATAAAAAAGAACATGAATCAATTGAAAAACTAGTAGAAGAAATAGCCTTTTTTAAAGATAATATTGAGATGGAAGAAAAGAGCGAAATTTATTTATATTCCAAACTATTTTATTTATATAAAAACTTTTTAAATAAAATAAATATTTTAAAAGAAAAACTTAATGAAACTAAAACAAAATTAAGAATATTTTATTATGAAGAAAATTCAACAAGATTAAAAATTGAGTTATTGCACAAAATGTTTTTTGAAATAAACTTTTCTTTACAAAACCTTAATATTGATCAAACAGAAATTGATAAAATTAAACATCAAAAAATTAATAATATTTTAGAGATTATTCAAGAAAAAAGTCATTTAAATAATAATACAGATTTAGATAATGATTATTCAATACTTTATAAAGAATTTATTTATTATTTTAAAGAAAATTTAGTTAAAATTTATAAGGTAATTTTATTTCAAAAATTAATTTTCGAAATAGGATATTTAAGAAGTTCAAATCCATCATATCATAAAGAAATTTTAAAGGCAGAATTATATTATGAAAATGCTAATTATGATAGTGCTATAAAGCATTTATTAAAATATACAAAATTAGAAGAAAAATAAAAGGAAAGAAATGATAAAGAAAATATTAATAAGATATGGAGAATTATCTTTAAAGAAAAAAAATAAAATGACATTTGTAAAAATTCTTGCAAAAAATATTCAAGAAAAATGTGGATTAAAAAAAGATCAAATAGAAATAAAAATAGATAGAATTTTTATTCCATTTGAAGAAAAATTTTTAAATGATCTTAATTATGTTTTTGGAATAAGTTCTTTCTCTATTGTTAATCAAATACCTTCTAGTTTAGAAGGAATAAAAGATCATCTTCTATCTTTTGTAAAAGAAGATAAGGAAATAAGAACATTTAAAATTGCTGCCAGAAGAAATGATAAACAGTTTCCAATTGGGTCAATGGAATTAAATAGTTTAATGGGAGAGTTCGTTTTAAATAATTCTAATTATAAAGTTGATATAAAAAATCCAGAAATAACATTTAATATAGAAGTTCATAAAAACTATACATATGTTTTTTATAAAAAGCATTTAGGACTAGGGGGATTACCAGTAGGATCTTCGGGGAAGGTTCTTCATTTAATATCAGGAGGAATCGATTCTCCTGTTGCTGCATTTCTTTTGATGAAAAGAGGATTAAAGGTTTCTTTTTTGTCTTTTTTAACTCCTCCCCATACTGATGAGAAAACAAAAGATAAAATAAATAGAATAATTTCTTTACTTTCCCTTTATCAAGGAACATCAACTCTTTTTAGTGGAAACTATTCTTCGATAATGAATTATATTTCACTTATTTCAAATGAAAGCTACCGAATAACCCTTATGAGAAGAAGTTTTTATAGAATAGCAACTAAAATAGCAAAGCATAATAACTTTTTAATTTTATCAAATGGAGAAAACGTTGGACAAGTAGCATCACAAACAATTGAATCAATGTCAGTTATACAAGAACAAGCCGATATGCCTGTTTTTTCTCCACTTTTAACTTATGATAAAAATGAAACAATTAATTTAGCTATAAAAATTAAAACATATGAAATATCAATAGAAAAAGCGATAGAAGCATGTGAATTTTTCGCTCCACCTAAACCTGTAACAAAACCAAAATTAGAAACTTGTTATTTATTAGAAGAAAAAGAATTAATAAATATTAAAGACCTAGAAGAAGATTTGATAAAAAATCAAATAACTTTCCATAAAATTAAGTAAAAATAAATTGAATGTTATATTTTTTTCTTTTTATAACATTCTTTTTTAAGTTCAAAATATCCATTTAAATATAATTATCTATATTAATAATTTAAAAAAAAATAATAAAAAAAGGATCTCTATTATGAAAAATAAAAAAATACTACTTGGATTAGGAACTGCAGCCGCATTTTCGGTTGGAATTTTAGCAACAACTGTCTCTTGTTCATCAAACCCAGATGCACCAAACCCACAAACACCATTAATTTCAGGTGTAGAAAAATTATCTCAAAATTATAATCAAAAAATAATAGATAATATTGCTTCATTTAAACCACAATCAACAAGATTAATAACAGCTGGTGGAAGAGTTAGTGATTTATCATTTAATCAATCAATTTATGAAGGAATGTTAATTTTACAAAAACAATTAAGAAAAATTGTGCCAGATAATAGAAATTTTGTTTCTTATACTGAAACATTAGATGATGGTGGACTTCTTAATGCATATAATGATGCTTTAAATTCAGGACAAAAAGTTTGAGTTCTTACTGGATTTCAACAAGCATCTCATATAGAAACATTTTTAACAAATGGTAATATTGTTGATAAATTTTTAAAAGATAAAATAAAAATAATTAGTGTTGATTGATCTGTTGATACAGCTAAACCATCTTCTCTTAAAAAATTATATGATGCTGGATTAATAATAACATTAAACTTTAAAACTCAAGAACCTTCTTATGTAATGGGATATGCATTATCACAATATTTAACTCAAAAATCAGCAAATGAAGCCGACTGAACAATTAATTCTTTTGGTGGAGGTATTCTTCCTGGTGTTAGTTTATTCAATAATGGACTACTTGCAGGGATGGAGGCATTTAATAAAGAAACAACATCAACAAACAAAGTTAAATTTGTTTCAGGACAAGATCAAAATAGTGGAACACCTAATGATACTATAATAATGGATTCAGGGTTTAATCCTTCTGCACAAGTTGCCATAAGTACTATAACAAAATCAATAAATTCAAAAGCAAAAACATTTTTCCCAGTAGCAGGTTCTTTAACTAATGAATTATTAACAAAATTAACTAAAGAACAATTAATAGTAGGAGTAGATTCAAATCAAGCATTAGCTATACCTTCTCGTAAAGATGCATTCTTTACATCAATAGAAAAAAAAGTTGGTGTTGCTGTATATGAATCATTAATTAAAATTTTATTCCCTAACGTTAAAGGAATTATTGATGCAAAAAATACAATAGATAATTTTGTTGAAGGACAAACATCAGTTCAAGCAGATGGTGGTTATGCTGAAGGATGAGTAGATACATCATTAAATGTTGGGCCAGATGCAGCACTTATTAATAAATTATTAGAAGATGCAAAAATTAAATTTTTCCCATTAACAGGCGGATCAACAACACCAGTAATTCCAGCAGACAAACTTGTTGGATTTGATGAATCTAAAAATAAACTAATATTAAATGGATATATTAAAAGTATAAATACAAGAATAAAATAATATGCAAGAAATAGCAATAGAATTTATTAACTTAACAAAAAAATTTGGTAATTTTACTGCTAATGAAAATATATCGTTAATTATAAAAAAAGGTGAAATACATTCATTAGTTGGAGAAAATGGAGCAGGAAAATCTACTTTAATGTCAATCTTGTTTGGTTTATATCAACCAACTTTTGGCTTAATAAGAATTTTTGGTAATGAAGTAAATATTAAAAATGCTAATCATGCTAATCGTATGGGGATTAGTATGGTTCATCAACATTTTAAATTAGTTAAAAACTTTACTAATTTAGAAAATATTATTTTAGGTTTAGAACCAACAAAACGAATGGTAATAGATAATGATTATGCTATAAATAAAGCATTATCATTACAAAAAAAATATAATCTTCATTTCGATTTATTTAATAAAACAAGCGACGAACCAGTTGTTGTTCAACAAAAAATAGAAATTATGAAAATGCTTTTCAATGATGCAGACATTTTAATTTTTGATGAACCAAGTGCTGTTTTAACTCCTGAAGAAATAAAAAATCTTTTAAAATCAATAAAAAACCTAAAAGAAGATGGTAAAACAATTATTTTCATTTCTCATAAATTAGATGAAGTTTTAGAAATTTCTGATAACATTTCAGTTTTACGCCAAGGAAAATTAATAAAAACTATTCCTAATAAAGATGTTTCTACAAAAGATATAACAAATGCAATGGTTGGAACTGAAATTTCAGAAATAAAAAATAATTCAGATATTGATTTAAGAAAAAAAGAAACAATTTTTTCTTTTAATAATATTTCTGGAGAAAAAATTAAAAATGTTTCCTTTGATATAAAAGAAGGAGAAATATTTGCGATAGCAGGTGTTTCTGGTAATGGTCAAGAAGAAATCGAATATATTGCTTCAGGTCTTAAAAGACAAAAAGAAGGAAATATTTATTTTAAGTCAAAACCATTAATGCCAACTCCCTTCAAAAAAATAATGATCAAAAAGCATTCATTGAAAAACAATCAAAGTAATTCATCTTCATTAGAAGAAATAACTAAAAAAAGTGTAAAACAAAGAATAAAGTCAGGAATTTCATATATACCTGGAGATAGACATAAATATGCCTTAGCTTTAGATATGGATATGAATGAAAATTACGTTTTAAGAATTATAGAAAATAAAACATTTCAAAAACATACGATTATTAAAAATAAAGAAATTAATATTTTTTCTTCATCTATTAATGAAAAATATGATGTTCGTGGAGTCCATAATGGTTATGCTATTTCAAGATCTCTTTCTGGTGGTAATCAACAAAAAGCAGTTGTAGGTAGAGAATTAGAAACAGATCATAATTTTATTATTATAGTTCAACCAACTAGAGGATTAGATGTTGGGGCTATTAATAATATTCATAATTACATTTTAAAAGAAAAAGAACTAGGAAAAGCCATTCTTTTAATATCATTTGAATTAGATGAAGTTTTAGCTCTAGCAGATACAATAGCTGTTATTAATAAAGGAAAAATAGTAGAAACAAAAAATGCAAAAGATTTATCAAGAGAAGAAATAGGATTATTAATGGCTGGGATAAAAAAAGAGGTAGAAAATGTTCTCAACTAGTTTTGAAAAAGTAAAAAAATATTTATCTTTAGATAAGCAGAAACAAGGAAGAAAAACTCTTTATTCTACTTTATGAGCATTATTATTTTCTTCAATAATTACAATTATTTTATTAACATTTGCTGGAGTTAATAATCCTTTTTCTTTTTTTACAGCACTTTTTAATATTTCATTTAATACAAGTGCAGGATTTAATAGATTTTTCTTTTGATTATCAATTTTTATTTTCGCCACACTCGCTATATCTATTTGTTTCAGGATAAAGATATTTAATATTTCTATTTCTTCATCAATATTATTATCTTCATTATTTTCTTTAATTATTATTAATAATAATCCAACAGAAGGAAGTGTTATTTTAGCTCTTATTGTATCAATATTAACATCAATAATTGTTTCTTTAATAATCACTGTACTTAAAATTTATTTTAAAATAAATGAAGTTATTTCTTCTATTATGCTTAATTTAATAGTTTTAAATTTATCAATTGTAATTATGAGAAATGTTCCTTTTATTCTTTCTTCTACAAATATAAATGCAACAGTAGGATTATTATCAGCAAATTTATTTATTTCAAGTACAGATTTCATATGAGTAATTTTAGCTTTTTCAATTTTAACAGCAATTTTGTTTTGATTTATAATTAAAAGAACAACAATAGGGTTTAAATTAGATGTAATTAAAAATAGTAATGATGTTGCTAAATATGCAGGGATAAATGAGAAAAAAACAATTATTTATACAATGATTTTTTCTGGTGTATTAGCAGGAATAGCTGGATTTTTATATATTATTTTTGGAAGAAGTTTATCTCTTTCTAATGAACCATTAAGTATTGGTTTTGATACAATAGCAGTAACTTTATTAGCAAATAATAATCCAATAGGAATTATTTTCTCATCATTTTTTTATTCAATACTAACTGTTAATCCAGATGCAATTCCTTCTCAACTTGACAATCAAATAAATAGAGAATTTTATCAAATAATAATAGGTATTTTAATTTATTTTACAGCGATTATTACTGTATTTAATAAATTAGAATTATGAACAAAAATTAAACAAAATATTTTCATTTATTCAAAAAAAGAAGGATGACATAATTATAAAAACTATTCAAAAACAAAAATAAAATTTATTGAATTATTTTTTAATTCTTTTTCATTTAAAAAAGCACTTAAAGATTTATATCCAGATCATGATAATATTTCATTTAAAAACGAATGAAAAAACATAAAATATAATTCTAAATATAATAAGAAAAATTTAAAAAATAATTATCATAATT
>JBOFZK010000001.1:0-1369 GCA_051655145.1 Metamycoplasmataceae bacterium | reverse complement strand
AGTCTTCATTCTATTACGTCACAGTGGTTTCAGGTCAGAAGTGGGCGGAGCTTATACTGTCTATATACAGTAGCATTCAGCACAAAGTCTTGCATTTCTTGCTGAAAAACCAAGAGATAGTCTGAGATAGTCTGATAGTCTGACAAGAAGTCTGATATTCATATTTTCCCCATTCTAACATCATATTAAGGTGAGGTTCCATACTGAATAACCTGTTTTGATCTTCCAGCTATAGTATCTTGTTCCTCATTTTGGCGTGTTCCCCTGATTACATAAAAAGTCAACTTTCTGTGTCATCAATTAAAATCGCCATTTCCTGTTTTCTCTGTTTCAACAGGAAAATCACTTGTTCTTTAGTAGTGTAAAAGACTTTTTGGGTGTAATTGTGTGTGATAGCTCAAGAGGGCGCTGTGTTCATTTTATGGTTGTATTATAGTTTTCTTTTGTCCCTCGGGACTTGCCGTAAGCAAGAGAGAGATTTATTATCGCACATGCGCACAGTGATGCTGTTCATAACATGAAGTACAATCAAAAGTCGGACTGTTTGTTTCACGGGATTCTGCTTCCGTTTCTATTATATTCTTAGAGAAAAGTATTTAGGAAACTTCCCCCTTTTCAAAACGCTCCGTTACATTGGTTTGCTTCTGGAGTTTTACAAAAATGAAAATACAGACCTTTTTCATATTCTCTTTCTGAAATGACCAGAAGATTTACTGACCTCTATGCTTCCATAGATTTATTTCTCAATAATAATAATAATAATAATTCAGGAATCTCAAGTCTCACACATTCACCTTGAGACACACATTTTACACGGTTCACACACACCACACCTTGTGTTTCTCACGCTGAGAAGTGAGGGAGAACTTGTTCGAAGACCTCTGTGTATATAATGTGTGTGTGTGTGTGTGTGTGTGTGTGTGTATTAACAGATCAAACCATGTGATCCATTATTTGAGACAGCAACTTGTCTTTTAAAAATCATATTATCCATGTAACAGAAACGGATTCTTCCACCTGAGAAATATTTCTAAGTTAAGAAACATGTTGTCTATATCTGATGCAGAGAAGCTCGTCCATGCGTTCATGACCTCCAGAATAGACTACTGTAATGCGTTACTAGGTGGATGTCCTGCAACATTAATAAACAAGCTACAGTTTATTCAGAATGCGGCAGCAAGAGTTCTTACAAGGTTGAGAAAATATCACCATATAACCCCAATCTTATCATCCCTGCACTGGCTTCCTGTTAAGTTTCAAATAGACTTCAAACTACTGCTTCTTACTTATAAAACACTAAATGGTTTATCTCCATGTATTTCCAGTCTTCTAACACGCTACAATCCGTCACGCTCCCTGAGATCTCAAA